>CAKOXL010000022.1 GCA_934130105.1 uncultured Bacilli bacterium
TGTGGCTAGATAATGATACTGACTTTTCAGAAGGGGACATGAATAATAAAACATTTACGATAACCGTAAATGTATATTCAACAGGTAAGGTATTAGAGCAAGATAAAATAGCTTATAAAGAAGCCATTTTAAATGGAACAGATCCAATATTAAAAGATAATCTAATACCAGTAGTAATATCAGATACAGGAGTAGTAACTAAAGCAGATATTACAACAGCTTGGTATAGTTATTCAGATAAAAAGTGGGCTAATAGTGTTATCTTAAAAGATGAAAGTATTACTTATCAAGATGGTGAAATAATACCAGAAGATAATATTGAATCATACTTTGTATGGATACCAAGATATAGATATAAAATATTTAATGAAGGAACTTATACAGGACTAACAGGTATTGAAGATTCTACTCAAACAATAGATATTATATTTGAAAATAAAGAAACAACACCTTCTACTGGAAGTACGGTAGGAACATATCTAACTCATCCAGCTTTCTTAGCTTTTGATACAAACGGATTATGGGTAGGAAAATTTGAAACAGGATATGATGGAGCAACATCTAGTGATGAGGCACAGATAAATAATGTAGATACAAGTAAAATTATAATCAAGCCAAATGTATATAGTTGGCGAAATATAACTGTTGGAAATATGTTTAAAAATAGTTATGATTATAAAAGAGATTTAGATAGTCATATGATGAAAAATACAGAGTGGGGAGCAGTAGCTTATTTACAGCATTCAGCTTATGGTAGCATGACAAGTGTAAGAATAAATAATAACTCAAGCTTTATTACCGGATATTCCGCCACGATAGAACCAACTTTAGGATACAATGGTGGAACAAGTATAGAAGGTAATAGAGTAGAGTCAACTAGTTTAGGGGTTGATGGAACATACACTGTTAATTATTTAAATAGTAATTCTACCGTTTCATCAACAACTGGTAATTATAGTGGAATATATGATATGTCAGGTGGAGCATGGGAATATGTAATGGGCTATACTACCAGTGCGCCAACCGAAGGTGGAGCAAGTGGTATAACTAGTTTATATTCTAATTTCTTTAATGATAGTGCTTACACAAAGTATTGGGATAAATATACATCAACTGCAAATACAAATTATAATAATAGAATATTAGGAGATGCAACAGGAGAGATGGGACCATTTGGTTCTGAAAAAGATCCAGATGGTAGTACTAGATATAAATCTAGTTGGTACAAAGATTACGCCTTCTTTGATGTTTCTTCTTACCCTTGGTTCGAGCGTGGTGGCAATTGGACATATGGCACCGAAGTCGGTTCCTTTGCGTTCGCTAGTAATACAGGTGGTACCGGCACATACATTTCATTCCGTATTGTCTTAGCACCATAATTTTTCAATATAAAATTAAAATTTATATATTTTAATAAATCAAAACTAATAATAAAATCAATTTTGAATTTCTATTAAATATATTTTTAAAGTTGATTTTTTTCTTTTATCTTGATAACAAAATAAACTTATAGACTTTAATAGTTTAATATGCTACAATCATATTATAAAAATAAGGCCTTAAGTTATATAATTAGAGACTATTAAGTTTAGCTTATAGTCTTTTATTTTACGATATTTTGGTGTACTTATTAGCTAGTAATAATTATTAAAATAAATCTAATAAATTAACTATATCTTTGTTTATTAAAGCTTATTCTAATATCTTATAGTATTTAAGTATATAACTTAGATACCAGAAGGAGAAGTTTTATGAAAAAGAAAAAACAAGTATTTTTAACACTAGTAGCAGTATTAAGTTTAATACTAATCACAATAGGAGTAAGTTATTCACTATTTACTTATTCTAAAACAGGTGTAACTGATAATATCATAAAAACTGGTAAGATAAACTTTTTATATACTGAAGTAAGTGGGGTAGGGAAAGGTATAAGTTTAACAGATGCATTTCCAATAAGTGATGAAGAAGGAAAGATTCAAATAGGCGAGGGAAAAGTATTTGATTTCAAGATAACTTCAACAATAGAAATGAATTCTAATATTAAATATGAAGTAACAGCAAGAAAAAAGAGTGATTCTACCTTAGATGAAGATAAAGTAAAGCTATACTTAGCCGAAGTAGATGGAATAGAAAAGGAATTGTTACTAGATAATTATTATAATTTAGAACAAACTAATACTAAAGTACCAGATGGCGTAGTAGAAAAGACAATCTATGAAGGAGAAGTATCAGCTAATACATCAAACTATGAAAAGAATTTTAGATTAAGAATGTGGGTAGATAATGATACTGATTTTTCAGAAGGGGATATGAATAATAAAACATTTACAGTAACCGTAAATGTATATGCAAATGGAAAAGTAGTAAATATAGCTGAAAACAAGACATTAGCCCAGTTAATACTAGATAATAATGAATTAATAACTGCTCAACCAACTTTAACAACATCATCAAATAATGCAAGTGATAAAAGTGGTTTATATATATCAACTCTAACTAATACAGGTGAACCAACATACTACTTTAGAGGAAATGTAGAAAATAACTATGTAAGTTTTGCTGGTTTTACGTGGCGAATAGTTAGAATTAATGAAGATGGGACAGTAAGAATAATAATGCAAGATGGAATAAATGATAATGATAGTTATGTGTTTAATTCAAACTATAATAATTATACTTATATGTATTATTCTAATAGTGAGGTAAAACCAGTTCTTGAAAAATGGTACTATAACAATATTGATAATAACAGTAACTATTTATCACATGTAGCATCCGGTTCTTATTTTTGCGAAGAGGCAAAAGTGAAAGAAAATTCAAATTTTACTTCTGAAAATGCCACAATGGATATATATAAAGATTACAAACCGAATTTCAAATGTGGTAGTGATGGCAATAATAAGGGTATAATAAATTCAAACATAGGACTAATAACATATGATGAAGCAATATATGCTGGTGCCTATAATAAAGAGTTTAACGATAGTTATTATCTATATAGTGGTACCTATTTTTGGACAATGAGTCCAGCTGGTGTTTTACCAACTATTAATGCAGCTGCGTGTGTATGGGATATAGATTCATCATATTCTCTTGAAACAAGATATGTTAATACTATATATAATGATGGAATTCTTAGACCGGTATTGAATTTAAAAATTGATACATTTGCGCTAGGAACAGGTACAAGCACTAATCCATACATAGTGCAATCTTAGTTTAATGACTATTTTACTAACATCTAAATTATAGAAACTATAATTATTAAATATAAAAGAGTACTAGAAAAAAAGTTCTAGTACTTTATAATATTATTTCAAAAAAGATTGGAATAAATAAGATTTTATGTTAATATAATAATGTAATTTAGTGATGATTAGCTAAAAGTAGTTACTATTATTATTTTTTAGAGAGCTTAAGTTTGGTGAAATTAAGCATAAGGTAGTAATGAATTACATGGCTATGAATTAAATCGGAGTAGTCCGTTATACTATTAAGATAGAAAAATGTTTCTATGAATTAAGGTGGTACCACGAGTAATTTCGTCCTTATTTTATAGGAACTTTTATTTTTGGAGGTTATTATGAATTTATATGAAGAACTTGTATGGAGAGGTTTAATTAAAGATGTTGCTGGAGAGGATTTAAAAGATAAGTTAAATAATGAAAAGGTTACTTTTTATTGGGGAACAGATCCTACTGCTGATAGCTTACATTTAGGTCATTATTCTTCTTTGATTACTGCTAAAAGATTAGCTTTAGCAGGACATCATCCTATTTTATTAGTAGGAGGTGCAACAGGATTAATTGGTGATCCTCGTCCTACTTCTGAAAGAGAAATTATCGCAAAAGATACTTTAAATAAAAACTTAGATGGTATTAGTAAACAAGTAGATAAAATTTTTAATGGAATGGCTACTGTTGTCAATAATTATGATTGGATGAAAGATTATAATTATTTAGAATTTTTAAGAGATATTGGTAAATATATAAATGTTAATTATATGCTTGATAAAGATATTATTCGTAGAAGACTAGAAACAGGTATTACTTATGCTGAATTTTCATATACTTTGATGCAAGGGTATGATTTTCTACATCTATATGAAAAATATAACTGTATTATGCAAGTAGAAGGCTCTGATCAATGGGGTAATATTACTACTGGTATTGATTTAATTAAGAAGAAACTAGGTAAAGATGCTTATGGTTTTACTATGCCTCTTATCTTAGACAAGTTTGGTCGTAAATTTGGTAAGAGTGAAGGAAATGCTTTATGGCTTGATAAGAATAAAACTTCTTCTTATGAGTTATACCAATACCTAATTAATACTGATGATGAAATGATTATTCATTATTTAAAAGTATTTACCTTCTTAACAAAAGAAGAAATTGAAGAAATTGAAAAAGAACACCTAGCTAATCCAGAAAGAAGATTTGCTCAACAGACTCTTGCTAAATGTATTATTACAGATTTACATGGTGAAGAAGAATATGAAAAGGCACTTCGTCTAAGCAAAGTACTATTTAGTGGTGATGTTGCCAATTTAACTGGAGAAGAAATTTGTCAGGTTTTTCACGGAGTAACTACTTTTGATATTGAAGAAAATGAAAATGTACTTGATTTTTTGGTAAATCATGGTATAGTAGCAAGTAAACGTGAAGGAAGAGAATTTATTACAAGTGGTAGTATTACGATCAATGGTAGTAAAATTATTGATACAGACTTTAATATTTCTAAAAATGATGCTATTGAAGAAAAATATGTGATTATAAGACGTGGAAAGAAGAAATACTATCTAGGAATCTATCATTAATAAAATGGAGGTTGCTTTATGCCAAATAATAATAAGTCAACAAAAAAGACAGTAAAAAAGATAAGTACTGGTAAGTCAAGTTCTAATGTAGTTAAAAAAACAAATAATAACGCTACAAAAAAGGCTAAAAGTCCAAAAAATAATACTAACATAACCAATACAAAAGAAAAAAAAAGTAACGATAAAGTTACCACTGTCAAAAATAAAAATTCAAATACAGGTAAAAAAGTAACAACAAAGAGTGGTAATTCTAATAAAAAAACAGCTGTAAAGCAAAATACTAACAATAAAAAAGTTAATGAAAAAAATGTACCAGTTAAAAAAAATGCTAACGCTAATAAACAACAAGCTGCTTACCCTAAAAAGTTAAAAACAACATTAATAATAATAGCAGCTATATGTCTAACAATCATTTTGATTGAAGCAACGTACGTAATTATTTATAGAAATAAAAACAGTGGAATTCCTTATTATGACTCTATTAATTCCTTAGCAATCGATGATACTAATATAATAAGTGTAGGTAGCAGTGATTTTAAATACAGTAAGACTTATGATTATACTAGTGGTAATGAAAAAGGAAAATTAGTAAAATATGATAAGGATGGCAAAGTATTGTTTGAAAAAATGTATGATAGAGGCATAAATAATACTTTTAGCTCTGTTATTAGTGTAGATGATGGTTATGTTGTAGTTGGTAGTGGTGTATTTAGCGAAAAAGAACAAGAAGAAAATGCACGCGAAGCATTTATTATTAAATACGATTTTGAAGGAAACATCATATGGGAAAAATTTTATCAAGTAGTTACTGATACTAAATTTAATAAAGTTATTGCAACCGAAGATGGTTATATAGCTGTCGGTCAAAGTATCTATGCCAACATGGAAATGGGAAATCACACAACCGGCGGTGGAATTATAGTAAAATATGATAAAGATGGAAATGTTGTCTGGTATAATAACCACGGTGGAATGAAGTCAGGTAGTTTCAATGATATAGTTGAAGTTGATGGTAGTTTCTATGTAGTAGGTAAAGATGCTACCGATAGTGGTAATATAGTTAAATTTAGTAAAGATGGTAAATATGAATGGCATAAAAATTATAGCTATACAGATAGTATAGGTTTTACTGGTATAGCATATTTAAATAACTCACTATATGTAGTTGGTAGTAAAAAAATATTAACAGATACTAGCGATAATGATAGAAACACAACTAACACAGATGCTTTGATGGTAGTATATGATTTAGATGGAACTAAGAAATTTGAAAAAACATTCGGTGGTACTAGTTATGATAGATACAATTCTATTTTAGCATATCGAGGTAATTTATATGTTGTAGGTCATACTAGTTCTAAAGATGCAGGTTTTAAAATTGATACTGATGGTAGTTTAATGACCGGCATAGTTGTCCGTTACGATGAAGATGGTAATATTCTAAAAAAAGATATTTTAGGTGGTAGCAATAATGACAATTTAACAGATATTATCACGGATGGTGCTTGCTTGTACATAAGTGGTTATAGTAATAGTGGTAATGGTAATATTACTACAAACAAAAATAATGATAAAGATTATTTTGGTAAGATTGTTAAACTTGATTTTAAATTTAGAACCATAATGGTAAAATAAAAAAATATGTAATTAATAACTACATATTTTTTTATGCGTAAGGATTTTCAATTTCAGCTGTTTGGAAGTTAGTAGCACTAAAATCAGTAATTACTACATATAGTCCTATTAAAGCTGGAACTAAAGAAATAATTGATGCAATAATTTGAAGATCAAGTGATGCTGTATCTTGATTGGTATTTTTAGCTAATTTTTTTGATTTGAAGTTTAAATAAACAAATAATAATAGTAATAGCAAAATAAAAACTTTATTAAGTGTGATAATAATTTGTGATTCTTCTGTTGTTAAAAAGCCATCTTTGTTTAATGCAACTTTTCTTTGATTAACTATAACGATAATAGTTGCTACAAACGATAAAATATATAAAATACTTCCAATTAACTGCCCGTCAATTATAAATAATTGATCTTTCTGTAATTCCTGTTCATTCAATTTATCACATCCAATGTTCTATTAATTATATGTGATAAATAAAAAAAAAGAAAAAACTTCACATTTGTAAAGTTTTTTACTTTTTATCTGTTATAGAATTCAACGATTAATGATTCGTTAATATCAGCGTTAAGTTCGCTTCTTTCAGGTAATCTTACTAATTTACCTTCTAACTTCTTATCATCAAAAGTAACAAATTCAACACGTTTAGTTATTTTTTCTAAAGATTCTTTAATAGCTTTATGATCTTTTGAGTTTTCTTTAACAGCAACAACATCACCAACAGCTACACGGTAAGATGGAATATCAACCTTGTTACCATTAACTGTAATATGACCATGGTTAACTAATTGACGTGCACCACGACGTGTAGTAGCAAGACCTAAACGGTAAACAACGTTATCTAATCTAGATTCTAATAATCTTAAGAAGTTTTCACCATGCATACCTTTCATTTTTCCTGCTTCAGTAAATGTTTTCTTAAATTGTCTTTCATTTACTCCATACATAAATCTAACTTTTTGTTTTTCTTTTAATTGTTCACCATAGTTAGATAATTTTCCTTTACGGTCTTGACCATGTTGTCCTGGACCATAAGGACGACGAGCTAATTCTTTTCCTGTTTCAGAAATAGAAAAGCCAACTCTACGAGCTTGTTTATAAGCTGATCCTGTGTATCTTGACATAATGTCCTCCTTCGATATTTTGTCATAAACATCGAATCCTACCAAACCATATATTAGGGAGTTTATTTTTCAGAATTTCGCTAACAGTGAAGTTACTAATCATTCCATAAACACATTAATAAATTTTTGATAGCACTGTTTGATGAATATGCAGTATAAATTATATATAAAATGTGTATATTTGTCAACTTTTTTTAAATTTTTGCGATAAATTTTCATTAACCATACAGTAGTAAAAATAAAATCACTAATAAATAAGTTAGGCTATTATTATACGATACCATTTAAATAATAGTGTAATCTAATATCATATAGCATTAAAAATAAATATTTTGTCAAAAAAAATAAGTAAAAACACATATTATATGTTAAAATATATATAGTAGAATATGGGAGTGGTTAAATAGTGAATGGCGTTTATCTATTAATTGGAACATTCTTTATTATCGCGGTTATTTTAGTAACTGTTGTTTTAGTGTTGATTAATAAACATAAATATAAAGTACTTCGAAGTGAAGTTGAATATTTAGATAAAGAAAAAAATTTAATTGCTAGTACACCAGTTTATTCAGAACTTGCTAAAGTTGAGTCAATTGTTAAGAATGAAAAAATGGAAGAGAAATATAAAAACTGGCAAAAAAGATTTGATACAATTAAAACAGAAAAATTAAATAAGATAAATGATATGATTAATGAACTTGATATCTCAACCAATATGAAAGATTACAAAAATATAGATCAACGTTTGGCTAAGGTAGAGATGGAAGTTTACAAAGTAAGAGAAAGTGCAAATGAACTTTTAAGTGAAATAAAAGAGGTAACCATAAGTGAAGAAAAATACCGTAATATAATCACTAAATTAAAAGTTAAATATAGAAAATTAACAAGTGAATTTAATTTGCATAAAGATGAATATGAAGATATAAGTGAAGCAGTAGAGTTACAGTTAGAGAATATTGAAAAAAGATTTCTTGATTTTGAACATGCTATGGAAAAAAATGAATATGATGAAGTAGCACACATTATAAAAGCATTAGATACTATGATTGATCACATGAGTTTAGCTATCTTGGAAGTACCTAATTTAGTATTGTTAGCTGAAAAGTTAATTCCAAAACGTATTGAAGAAATACTAGCAACGTATAACGATATGGTTGAAAAAGGTTATAACTTGGATTATTTAAATATCAATTACAATATGGAAGAATGTAATAAAAATATAAGTACAATCCTAGATAGAATAAAAGTTCTAAACTTAGAAGATTGTATGTTTGAACTTAAAACTATGTTAGATTATCTAGATTCTATTTTAAATGACTTCGATAATGAAAAGCTATCTAGAAAAAATTATGAAGAAATGCTAACTGATTTTTCTAAAAATTTAAAAAAGACCAATCATATAGTAAAGGATATATATTCGCAAATGGATGATATTAAGAATATGTATGATTTAAAAGATGAAGATACTGTAGGACTTAATAACGTTAGAACTAGATTAAAAGAATTAATAGAAAATTATAAACTTTTACTTGAAAAAGCAGAAAAAAGTGAAGAAGCATATTCAGAATTAATAAAAAAATTAGATATATATTATAAGCAATTAAATGAATTAGACGATAACTTAGATGACAATTTAAAATCGCTTGGAAGTATGTATGAAGACGAAGAAAGAGCGCGTGAACAGCTTGATGAAATAAGAAATTTATTAAAGCAATGCAAATTAATAATACGTAGTTATAAGTTACCAATAATAATTAACAATTATTTTGTTGAATTATCAGAAGCAAATGATGCTGTAAATGAAATAGTAAAAGAGTTAAATAGAAAGCCAATAATGATAAAAGTATTAAATACAAGAGTAGATACAGCCCGTGATTTAGTTTTAAAATTATATAACACAACAACTGAGATGATAAAAACAGCAAAAATGGCCGAAATAGCTATTGTTTATGGTAATAGATATCGTAGTGATATAAAAGAACTTGATAAAAATTTAGAAAATGCTGAAAGATTGTATTATAAAGGTAATTACAAAGATTCTTTAGATATTTCAATTTCATCTTTGGAATTAATAGATAAAGATATTAATAAAAAAATATTAAACATGTACCAAGAAAGTTAGTTTTATACTATCTTTCTTTTGTTCCACTTACTAAGAATATTAAAAATTTAAAAAGATATTTAGTTATAAATTGGTTATTATTAAGTAACATTAATTTTTAATACCATTAAATACTTAAAGTTTTGTGATAAGTATAGAAATGTACTTATCTTTTTGTTATAATATATAAAGTTTTTATTGGACGTATTTTTATTTTAAAGAAGGAAAGTGATGTCATGATATATCTAGATTACAGTGCTACAACACCAGCAAATAGTGAAGTAGTAGATACCTTTAGTAAAGTTAGTTTAAACTATATAGGAAATCCTAATTCTCTACATAAATTAGGTGTTGAAGCTAAAAAATTAATGGATGCTAGTGTTAACCAAATAGCTGATTTATTAAACGTTAAACCAGATGAAGTAATATTTACAAGTGGTGCAAGTGAAGCTAATAATGCATCTATTATGGGAGTTATAGAAAAATATCCTAACCGTGGACATCACATTATCACAACTAAACTAGAACATTCTAGTGTCCTTGAATGTATGAATTATTTAGAAAAAATTGGTTATGTTATTGATTATGTGAATATAGATAATGATGGTTTAGTTGACTTAAACCATTTAAAAACCTTAATTAATAAAGATACTGTCTTAGTTAGTATCAGTCATGTAAATAGTGAGGTTGGTATTAAGCAAAATATAGAAGAAATTGGTGAAATTTTGAAATGCTATCCAACTACTATTTTTCATGTTGATGGTACACAAGCAGTTGGTAAGATTCCTGTTTGTTTAGATAATGTTGATTTATATAGTTTTTCTGCTCATAAATTTTTTGGACTTAAAGGTGTTGGCTGCTTAATTAAAAAGAGTAATATTGAAATAGAACCTATTATTCACGGCGGCAAAAGTCAAACAAATTATCGTAGCGGAACGCCAGCTTTAGCATTAATGGTTTCTACTTCTAAAGCGTTGAGGCTTGCACTTGATAATTTTGATAGTAAATATAACTATGTATTAAAGCTTAGTAATTTATTAAAAGAAGAAATTTCCAAGATTGATGGAATTGTGTTAAATAGTAACAGTAACTCTATTCCTCATATTGTTAATATGAGCATACTTGGAGTAAAACCTGAAACTATGTTGCATGCTTTAGAAGAATATGATATTTATATTTCAACTAAAACAGCTTGCTCTAAGGACAACAGTGATTCATTAACACTTACTACGATGGGAAAAGATTCTAGTATTAGTGGACATTCAATTAGAGTTAGTATTAGTTATTTAACCAAGGAAGAAGAAATCCACACATTTGTGGAAAAGTTAAAATTATGTATTGAAAAATTAAAATTTTAGGAGTTATCAAAAAATGAAAAAAGGAACAGCAAAAATACTATGTTCCTTCTATGTTAGAATTAGCTTTTGATAATAAAAAAGAAAATATAAAAATTAAAAAAACTTTTTTTAAAAAAGCTAATTTCTACTTACCAAAAATAAGTGATAAGTTTAATAAATAGAAAGTGTGGTAATAATAATGGATAGAGTAGTATTAATTAAATATGGTGAACTTACTACCAAAAAAGGAAATCGTAAATTTTTTATAAATACATTATATCAAAATTTAAAAAAGAAACTTAATAATCTTGATGTAAAAATTAGTCGTGATATTTCAAGAATGTACATAGAGTTTTCTGATAACGATTTGGATTTAGTTTTAAAAAATTTAAATCAAGTATTTGGTGTGCATTCTTATCAAGTTGCTTACAAGATTGAAACTAATAACGAAGCTATTAAAAATTTAGCTAAAGATATCATGAAAGATAAAACTGGTACATTTAAAGTAGAAACCAAACGTGCTAATAAAAATTTTCCTATTGAAAGTATTGAGTTTAGTAGACAAATTGGTGGATTAATTTTAAAAAATAATGATAAACTAACTGTTGACGTACATAATCCTGATACTACTTTAATGATAGAAATACTTGACCGCAATACTTATCTATATACTGATAAATATTCTGGACTTGGTGGATATCCTGTTGGTACTCAGCCACGTGGTATGCTTATGTTAAGTGGTGGAATTGATTCTCCCGTTGCTGGATGGTTAGCATTAAAACGTGGCGTTAAAATAGATGCTGTTTATTTTGAAGCTATTCCACATACTAGTTTAGAAGCAAGAAATAAAGTAATTGAACTTTCAAGAAAACTATGTAAGTATACAGATCAAATAAGATTACATATAGTGCCATTTACTAATATTCAAGAAGCAATTTATAAAGAATGCAATCCTGAATATTGTATTACTATTATGCGAAGAATGATGTACCGCATTATGGAGAAACTTGCCAAAAAAAATAAAGGTTTAGTTATCATTAATGGTGAGTCTATTGGACAAGTAGCAAGTCAAACTCTAACTAGTATGTCAGTTATTAATTCTGTTACTAATATGCCTGTAATTCGTCCTGTTGCATGTTTAGATAAATTAGAAATTATTGAAATAGCTAAAAAAATTGATACTTACAATACAAGCATTTTACCATATGAAGATTGTTGTACTGTATTTGTTCCTAAACATCCTGTAATTAATCCTAATCTTCATGAATGTTTATTAAATGAAGAAAAGTTTGATTATGAGAGTTTAATTGAGCAAACTGTTGCTAGTACTAATACTATTATAGTAACTGAAAATAATAAGGAAACTTATAGCGATCTTCTTTAAAAAAATTAGTAAAAATTACCATTTAAAATTATGTATGAAATTAGTTCATTTGCGACATTCTATTAATGTATAGGAGGTGAGACAAATGAACAGTTCAAATAATTCTTCAATGAAAATGAGAGTACCAGGAGCTAAACAAGCTATCGAAAAGATGAAATATGAAATCGCTAACGAATTCGGTGTAGCTTTAGGTGCTGATACTACTTCTCGTGCTAATGGTAGCGTTGGTGGTGAAATCACTAGACGTTTAGTTCAATCAGGAATGAACAATATTAGCGGTAGTTACCAAAACAAATAATTAAAGTGTTAACATAGGTTAATTCTTAAAAGATAGGCAGAAATGTCTATCTTTTGTTTTTCCTTTTTTTAAATTTATTTTATTTTTATTGCTTAAAAATTTATTATTTGCTACAATTAAGTTATAAAAAAATAAGGCCTTAAGTTACATACTTAGAACTAGAAATATACCTAAATCAGCATTAATATATAAGAAAATAATTAATTAAAAATAAATTTATTTTAACGCTTTTAGTTAATATTAAAATTACTAAATAACCGCAAAATAAAAGACTATAAGCTAAACTTAATAGTCTCTAATTATGTAACTTAGATACCAGAAGGAGAAGTTTTATGAAAAATAATAAGAAAAGACAAGTATTTCTAACACTAATAGCAGTATTAAGTTTGGTGTTAATTACAGTAGGAGTAAGTTATTCACTATTTACTTATTCTAAAACAGGTGTAACGGATAACGTTGTAACAACAGGTAAAATAAACTTTCTATATACTGAAGTAAGTGGGATAGGAAAAGGTATTAGTTTAACAGATGCATTTCCAATAAGTGATGAAGAAGGAAAACTTCAAACAGGAGAAGGAAAAGTATTTGATTTTAAGATAACTTCAACAATAGAAATGAACTCTAGTATTTCATATGAAGTAACAGCAAGAAAAAAGAGTGATTCTACCTTAGATGAAGATAAAGTAAAGTTATATTTAACTGAAGTAGATGGAACTGAACAAGAAATTCTATTAGATAAATATTCAAATCTAGATCAAACTAATACTAAAGTACCAGATGGCATAGTAGAAAAGACCATTTATGAAGGAACGGTACCAGCAAACACTAATTATGAAAAGAACTTTAGATTAAGAATGTGGCTAGATAATGATACTGATTTTTCAGAAGGTGACATGAATAATAAAACGTTTACAATAACAGTAAATGTATATGCAAATGGTAAAGTAGTAGATGGTACTTTAGATTCAGATAACACCTTAAAAAGTTTAAGCATAGATAACTGTACATTATTACCAACATTTAGTAGTAGTGTAACAGAATATTCATGTACAGTAGCAAACACTATAGAAAGTATTAATATAACGGCAGAAGCAAATAGTAATAATGCTAAAGTAAAAGGAATAGGCAATAAAAATTTAACAGTAGGAGAAAACAACTTAACAGTTAGAGTAATAGCAGAAGACGGAAATGAAAAAATGTACAATATAAATATCATTAGAAATGAAAAAATTGCGACTAATATAAATATTTTTGGAAAAAATTTTGAAGTAATAGAAAAAGAGCCAACATTAACAACATCAAGTAATAATACAAGCGATGAAAGTGGCTTGTATGCAACTACTAATACAAATAATGGAAAGGCAACTTATTACTTTAGAGGAAATGTAGAAAATAACTATGTAAGTTTTGCAGGATTCATATGGCGAATAGTAAGAATTAATGAAGATGGAACAGTAAGAATAATAATGCAAGATGGTATAAATAATAATGCTAATTATCAATTTAATTCTAATACATTTAATTATTTAAACATGTATTATAGTGATAGTGAAGCCAAAATAATTTTGGAAAACTGGTATCAGACAAATATTAAAACTAAAAGTGAACTAGCTAAAAATGTAGCAACAGGTAACTATTTTTGTGAAGAAGCAAAAACTAAAGCTAATGCTAATTACACATCAGGAAGTGCTAGCATGACTACATATTCAAGTTATACACCAAATTTTAAATGTAAAACAGATGGAAATGGTAAAGGAATAGTAAATGCTAGTATCGGATTAATTGCTTATGATGAGTTAGTTTATGCAGGTGGTTATAATAATAAAAATAACAGTTTGTATTATTTATTTAATAATAGTTGGTTTTGGACAATGAGTCCAGCCGGATTTTCAGGATCATTTGCCTATAACTGGCGCGTTACTGCAAATGGTGACGTTAGTCATACAACTGAAAATGATACTCGTAGTTTAAGACCAGTCCTAATATTAAATTCTAATATTTTAGCAACAGGCACTGGAACAAGTAGTGATCCTTTTATTATATATTAGTATTAATAAAAGCTACTAATAAGTTAGGATGATGTACGTACTTAGTACTAATAAACTTGATTATGGAATTTATTAATAGTATAATAAATATAAGGAGAGATAATATGAAAGTTTTATCAGTTAATGCTGGTAGTTCTACTTTAAAATTTCGTTTATATGAAATGCCAGAAGAAGAAGTTTTAATGAAAGGAACTATGGATCGTATTGGACTAGATGGTTCAAATTTAAGCATTCGTATTGGTGAGATAAAAGTTCAAAAAGATATAGAACTTGAAACTCATGAAGATGCAGTCAATGTTTTATTAAATGAACTATTAAAACAAGGAATTATTTCAAATCTAGAAGAAATAAAAGCAGTTGGACATCGTATAGTTCATGGTGGAAATTTATACTCAAATAGTGTTATTATGAATGATCGTGTTATTCATGAAATAGAAAGTATTTCAGACCTAGCACCACTTCATAATCCAGCTCATTTAGTAGGAATTAGAGCATTTCAAAAAGCTATTCCAACAGCAATTCAAGTTGGTTGCTTTGATACAGCATTCCATCAAACCATGAAAGAATCAAATTATTTATATCCAGTACCATATGAATGGTATGTTAAATATCATGTTCGTAAATACGGGTTTCACGGTTTAAGCCACCAATTCATAACTGAAAAAATGACTAATATATTAGGCAAAACACCTAATCTAATCATATGCCATATTGGAAATGGTGCCTCAATAACAGCAGTTGAAAATGGTAAATGTATAGATACATCAATGGGATTTACACCCAATGCTGGTATTATGATGGGAACTAGATGCGGTGATATCGACTATACAATGTTGTCATATGTTATGAAAAAAACAGGCTTTAATTTAGAAAAAATTGATAGTATGCTAAATCGTGAAAGTGGTCTTGCTGGTATTGCAGGTATGAGCGATTTAAGAGATTTGGACCGTGCTTTTGAAGCAGGCGAAGAAAAAGTAAAACTTGCTTTTGATATGTACACAAACAAAATAGTTGATTATATTGCTAAATACTATGTAAAATTAAATGGTAAGGTTGATGCAATTTGCTTTACAGCAGGTGGTGGAGAAAATGATTCTATTATTAGAGAGGAAGCATTAAAAAAACTAACATCACTTGGTATTATATTAGATACTAAAAAGAATAATGAAATGATTGTTCGTAAAGGAAATGAAGGAATAATTACAACAGATGACTCTAAAATACCTGTTTATGTTGTAGCAACAGATGAAGAACTTATGATAGCAAGAGATGCATATTCATTCGTTAAAAATTATAATTAATAAAATAAAAGTTCGTAATTAATTTACGAATTTTTTAATTTGTATATCGCCATATAAAGAATACTGACTTCATAAAATCATAGCTAGTAAACGCATTTTTCTTTTAAACTTTTTCATTTTATTGTATAATGAAATTATAGAAAGAAGGAAATATATGAAAATAATGTCAATCAATGCTGGAAGCAGTTCATTAAAATTTAGTTTATTTGAAATGGATACTAAAGAGTGCATCGCTTCTGGTAATTTTGAAAGAGTAGGTTTAGATGGTAGTTTTTATACTATTAAATATAACGGAGAAAAAGTTCGTGAAGAAATAGCTATTCAAAATCATACAGTAGCTGTTGAAATATTACTAGATAGATTAATTTCTCTTGGAATAATTAATGATTTATCTGAAATTAACGGTGTTGGACATCGTATAGTTCATGGCGGTTCTAAGTATAAAAATAGTGTAATTGTTGACTCTGAAGTTATAGAAGATTTAAAAAGCTACAAAGATTTAGCACCACTTCATAATCCTGCACACATATTAGGAATAGAAGCAGTAAAAAAAGCATTACCAAATGTAAAAATGGTAGTAGTTTTTGATACAGCCTTCCATCAAACTATGAGTCCAGTTGAATATATCTATCCAGTACCATATGAATGGTATGAAAAATACGGAGTACGTAAATACGGTTTTCATGGTACAAGTCATCGTTATGTTAGTATGCAAATTCCACGTCTTATAGGTAAAGATCAATATAAGGCAATTATCTGCCATTTAGGAAGCGGTGGAAGTATTTCAGCTGTAAAGAATGGTGTATGTGTTGATACAACCATGGGATTTACACCAAATGCTGGTATTATGATGGGAACTAGATGTGGTGATATTGATGCATCAATTATTCCATATGTTATGAAAAAATATGATAAAACCGTAGAAGAAGTAATGGATGATTTAAATAAGAAAAGTGGTTTCTTAGGAATTAGTGGAAAAGCTAGTGATTTTAGAGATATTTATGCAGGAGTTGTAGCAGGCGATGAAAAATGTAAGCTTGCCTTTGATAAATATGTAAAAACAGTTGTTAGTTATATTGCTTCTTATTATGTTGAATTAGGTGGCTGTGATATTATTTGTTTTACAGCAGGACTTGGTGAAAATGCAAGCGAAGCAAGAATGGCTATTATGGAAAAACTTTCATGCTTAGGTGTTAAGATAGATTTAGAAAAAAATCAAATTCGTGGTGAAGAAGTTAAAATAAGCAGTGATGATTCTAGTGTTATTTGCTATGTCGTTCCAACAAATGAAGAATTAATGATAGCAGAAGACACACTTGCACTAATTCAAGAATAGATAGGAAGATTGTTATGTTTCAAAAGATTTTTAAAATAATTAAAAAGTATGACAATATTGTAATTGCAAGACATATTGGAGTTGATCCAGATGCCATGGCAAGTCAAGTAGCATTAAGAGATGCTATACTTGCAACTTTTCCTAAAAAGAAGGTATATGCTGTTGGTAGCGGTGGCGGAAAATTTGCATATCTTGGAAAATTAGATCATTACGATGAAAATGGAAGTAATACTTTATTAATTGTTTTAGATACACCAGATAAAAGACGAGTAGATTTTGCTAACATCGATCAATTTGCTTATAAAATAAAAATAGATCATCACCCATTTGTAGAAAGTTTTTGTGATATTGAACTAATTAATGATAAGGCATCATCAGTTTGTCAATTAATTATGGAAATGATTTATAAGACTAAATTAAAAGCAAATAAAGAAATAATGGAAAAGCTATATTTAGGGTTAGTATCTGATACCAATCGTTTTATGTTTAATAACTCTACATCTAGTACTTTCACGATTGTTGGTAAAGTAATTAAAGATTATAATTTAGATATTTCTAAACTATATGCTGATTTATATATGAGACCACTTAATGAAATAAGGCTTCAAGGATATATTGCTCAAAATATGAAAGTTACTGAAAATGGTGTTGGTTATATCAAAATTACAGATGAAATTTTATCTAAATTTAACGCCGATGTTGCTAGTGGCGGTAATATGATTAATAACTTTAATTATATTGATGAGGTACTTGTTTGGTTAGTGATTACTGAAGATAAGAAAAATAATTTAATAAAAATTAATATTCGTAGTCGCGGACCAATTATTAACACTGTTGCTGAAAAGTATAACGGTGGAGGTCACAAATTAGCAAGTGGAGCAAAAGTTATGACAATGGATGAAGCTGATTGTTTAGTTGATGATTTGGATAATGTTTGCCAAAAATATATAAGTTCATTAGAATAGGTGGTTAATTATGAAAATTACAGATGTTAATTTGGATGTTCAGGCAGTAAGAAGAAGCCAATATCCTGAAACTGATTTACCAGAGTTTATGTTAGTCGGAAGAAGTAATGTAGGAAAAAGCAGTTTTATTAATACTTTAGTTAACAGAAAAAATATTGCCTACATTTCAGGAAAACCTGGTAAAACGCAGACTTTAAACTTCTATCAAGTTAATAATAGCTTTTATTTAGTTGATGTACCTGGTTATGGCTATGCAGCAGTTAATAAAAAAACACAAGAAAAGTTTGGCAAAATGATAGAAGAATATCTTGAAAAAAGAAATGAATTAATAAGAGTTTTTTTATTAATTGATTTTAGACATAAACCTACGGAAGATGATAAATTAATGTATAATTTTTTAAAGTATTATAATATTCCAGTTACTATCATAGCTACCAAAGTAGATAAAGTTGGTGCTAGTAAACTAGAAAAAAATAAAAAACTACTTTTAGATACATTGGATTTAGTAGTAGGTGATGATTTGATATTATTTTCAAGTATTACTAAATTAGGTCGAGATGCAGTATTAAAGAAAATTGAGGATTTAGTTGTAGAAACAATTTAAGAGGGTTATTTAATCCTCTTTTTTGTTTCTTATTTTTTGTTTTGACATAATTTATTATAGGGTGATATCTTGAAAGTAGATTTTATTGATGATAAACATTTTATCATTTATTATTTATCCGATGAAATATTAAGAACTGAAGATGAAATAAAAATATTTTTTAAACTTTTAAATTATGATTTAAAACATCAATACAAATATGAATTTTGTGGATTTTATGATGTTAATATTTATGTAGTAAAAGGTTTATATGTGTTAGAATTTTATAACATAGATGATTATGGCAGAGTTGATTTTGATATTACTATGTTATTAAACTCTGTTTTGCTTTATGAATTTGATGATGATGATATTGTAACATGCGATAAAATTTACTATAATGGAAAATTTTATGTTGAATTAGATGAAATGTTAGATGATATTCATCTATTTGAGTATGGTAATATTATTTTTGGTGAACAAGTTGAAAATATTTTAAATAATGGAACTTTGATAAAAAATTAGATTAATTTTTATTAGTTCAGTGTCATTGACTGATAGCTCAAAATGCACTATAATTTTAGTAGAAAATAGAAAATAATAAGGGTAGGAGAAAAGGTATGGAAGAAAAAGAAATAAAA
>CAKOXL010000023.1 GCA_934130105.1 uncultured Bacilli bacterium
TTTAAAATAACTTCAACAATAGAAATGAACTCTAGTATTTCATATGAAGTAACAGCAAGAAAAAAGAGTGATTCTACACTAGAAGATGATAAAGTAAAGTTATACTTAACTGAAGTTGATGGAACTGAACAGGAAATATTACTAGATAAGTACTCAAACTTAACTCAAACTAGTACTAAAGTACCGAATGGCGTAGTAGAAAAGACTATCTATGAGGGAACAGTACCAGCAACCGTTAGTTATGAAAAGAATTTTAGATTAAGAATGTGGGTAGATAATGATGCTGATTTTTCAGATGGAAGCATGAATAATAAAACTTTTACAGTAACCGTAAATGTATATGCAAATGGAAAAGTAGTAGATGGTAATTTGAATTCAGATAACACCTTAAAAAGTTTAAGTGTAGATAACTGTACATTATCACCAGAATTTAGTAGTAATGTAACAGATTATTCATGTACAGTAGCAAATGATATAACTAATGCTATGATAAATGCTGATACAAATAGTAGTAATGCTAAGGTAAAAGGAACAGGTACTAAAACTTTAACAGTAGGGGAAAATAGCTTTCAAATTAGAGTAATAGCAGAAAATGGAAATGAGAAAGCATACACAATAAGTATTAAAAGAAAAAGTGCACCTATATTGTTAACTAGTGAAATAATGAAGAATACCGTTATTACTTCCAAACCAACACTAACAACATCAAGTAACAACACTAATGATGAAAACGGATTATATTCATCAACTGCTACTAATAGTGGAAATCCGACTTATTATTTTAGAGGAAATGTAGAAAATAACTATGTAAGTTTTGCAGGACATACTTGGCGAATAGTAAGAATTAATGAAGATGGAACAATTAGAATAATAATGGAAGATGGAATAAATAATACATACAACTATAAATTTAATTCAACCGCTAATAATTATAGTTATATGTACTATACAAATAGTCAAGCTAAAACAACACTTGAAAGTTGGTATAGTACCAATATTGGAAATAAAAGTGAATTAGCACAAAAAGTTGCAAGTGGAAATTACTATTGTGAACAAGCAAAAACAAAATTTTCATCTAGTTTCACATCAGGAAGTGCTAGTATGACAGTTTATTCAAGTTATACTCCAAACTTTAAGTGTGCGGTTGATGGAAATAAAAAGGGAGTAGTAAATTCAAATATTGGATTAATTACATACGATGAAGTAGTATATGCAGGAGGCTATTATGGACAAATCAATAGTAATTATTATTTATATAATAATAGTTTCTTTTGGATGATGAGCCCAGCTGGCTTTTCTGGTTCACATTCTGGCGTATGGCGCGTTAATTCCAATGGTTATGTCAATTATACAGATGTTTCTAATGCTTTTGTCTTGCGTCCAGTTTTAAACCTAAAAGCTGATACGATGACAACAGGCACTGGAACAAGTAGTGATCCTTATGAAATACAATCTTAGATGGTAATACTTTTAAATATCATATTAAATAAAAATTTGGATACGTATTGATTAAAATAAAAAATGGTGGAAATGATTGATTTCTACCATTTTTGCATCATATTTATAATCTTTTAGTAGTATTAATTTTCATTTTTGTAGCAATAACTCCCTTAAAGAGTAGTTGACTTCTTTTTTTATTTGATGTATTATGAATATATGAACAAATACTCATATACAGAAAGAGAGGACATATACTATTATGGAGAGTAAAGAATTATTAACAGAACTTGGTGACTTTTTTAAGATTTTTGCCGATGCTACTAGAATTCGTATCTTGGAACTATTAACAGAACAAGAATGTTGTGTTAGTGAAATAGCTGATAAATTGATGGTTAGTCAGTCGGCAATATCGCATCAATTACAGATGCTTCGTTATTTTAATGTAGTAAAAACTGATAAAAAAGGGCAAACTGTTATATATAGCCTAGCTGACGATCATATTAGAATTATTTTAAGATATGGTCTTGAACATATTAAGGAGGAGAAAAATGAAAAAAATTAATATCAATGAAGATTTATTAAAGATTATTATCAGTACCGTTTTATTTTTACTATCTTTTTTAGTAAAAGATTATCATATTCTATATGTTATTATTTTACTACTTAGTTATATCATTATTTCATATGAACTTTATATCAATACTTACCACAACATTTTAGAAAAGGAATTCTTTGATGAAGATACTTTAATGATTATTGCTACTATCGGAGCTTTTTGTATTGGTGAATATGTAGAAGCTGTTTTAGTTATTTTATTATTCCAAATAGGAGAGTATTTATCCGATGTTGCAAGTAGTCGTACTAAGGAAAGTATTACAGGGTTATTAGATTTAAGAAGTGATACTATTCATTTAGTTAAAAACGATAAGACAAAATTAGTTGCTACTAAGAATGCTAAAATAGGAGATATTTTTGAAGTATTACCGGGTGAGATTGTTCCTCTTGATGGTGTTGTAGTAGAAGGAGAGAGTTTTCTTAATACAGCAAGTTTAACGGGAGAAAGTGTACCAAGAAAGATTAGTATTAATGATACTGTTTTAAGTGGAGTAGAAAATGTATCAGGTGTTATTCGAATTAAAGCTACTTCTACTTATGAAACAAGTACAGCTAGTAAAATTATTGATTTAATGGAACATTCTAATGATAAGAAAACCAAAACCGAAAAGTTTATTACTAAGTTTTCTAGAATTTATACACCAGTAGTAGTTGTTTTAGCAATACTAATAGCGATTATTCCTTTATTTTTTAATGTAGCTTTTAAAACAAGTTTATATCAAGCTCTTGTATTTTTAGTTATGAGTTGCCCTTGTGCTTTAGTAATTTCAGTACCACTTGGCTTCTTTCAGGGAATTGGTAGATGTAGTAGAGAAAAAGTTTTAGTAAAGGGTAGCAATGAACTTGATAGTTTAACAGATATTAATGTAATAGCTTTTGATAAAACAGGAACAATTACGGAAGGTAATTTTGAAGTTACCAAGGTCTCTGCTACTTCAGAAAAAACTGATATTTTAAAAATAGCTGCTCATATAGAATCTTTTAGTAATCACCCAATCGCTAAATCGATTACAGCTAGCTATCAAAAAGAAATTGATAAGAAAAAGGTTAGTAATTTTAAAGAGGTTAGTGGTAAAGGTGTCATAGCTAACTATGATGGTGTTACTTACTATTTAGGAAATAGTTTACTTATGTCTTTACAAAATATTGACGCTCCTGTTGTAAAAAGTACAGGTACTGTTATTCATGTTGCTACTGATAACAAGTATTTAGGTTATTTGGTAATTAGTGATGTGATTAAAAAACATGCTAAAAGAGAAATAGCAAATTTGAAAAAGCTTGGCATTAAAAGAATCTTATTATTATCAGGTGATGATGAAAAAGTAGTTGAAGCTGTATCTAAAAAGGTAGGAATTGATGAATATTATGCATCTCTTCTTCCTCAAGATAAGGTAAAAAAGGTAGAAGAACTTGCCATAGATAATAAGGTAATGTTTGTAGGCGATGGTATGAATGATGCTCCTGTTATTAAGCTGGCATCTATTGGAGTATCTATGGGTGGAATTGGTAGCGATATTGCGATAGAAGCTAGTGATGTTGTCTTAATGCAAGATGAAATTACAGGTATTAGAAAGGCTATTTTGATTTCTAGTTTAACGAAGAAGGTTGTAAAATGGAATATCTTCTTAGCAATATCTGTTAAAGTTATTGTCCTTCTATTAGCTTTATTTGGTTACCCATCTATTTGGCTAGCAATTGTTGCTGATGTTGGTGTTACCTTATTATCAGTACTAAATACTTTTATCATTCAAAAACACCATATTTAATTATTAAATTCATAATATAAATTGAAAACTTACAATTAGTAAAAAAGGGTGTTAAAAGCTAACATTTTTGATATAATTTATATTAGGAGTGATAAATATGGAAAATTTTAATACTAGACTTAAAAAAATAAAAAAATCTACTACTAAGGTTATGTACTGTTCTATTATTTTTTTCTTACTTGGCCTTTTATGCTTTATCTGGGCATTTATAATTGATGAAAATACCGTTGATAATGAAGTTACATTACATGAATTAATTTATAATAATAGTAACAAAGAAAAAGAAATTGTAACCTTAACAGTAAAAAATACACCATATGTGTTTGCTGAATATGATTCTAATAACACAAGTTCTAAATACTATTTTCTAATGGATGATGATTATTTATATGTTGGTTATTTAGATTATGATACTTATCAAAAATTAAATAAAGATGATATAAGTACTAATCCCGTTACAATTAAAGGTGTAACTAAAACTATACCAAATGACGTTGTAGATATAGCTATCAAAGTTTATAATGAAGAAGTTGAACAAGATTTTTTAACAAAAGAAAATTATAGTAATTATATTGGTAACATATGTATTGATACAGTTAGTAGTTTAGTTGATAACGTCTTTCAAATAGTTCTTGGACTTATCTTTATAATAATTTCAATAGTTTACTTAATAGTTTATTTTGTTAGAAAAGTAAAAATAAAAAAAGTAGAGAAAGATACCATTTTATGGGATAATCTAAAAACTGAATTAGAAAAAGATAGTGTCTTAGAATATTCCAAATTAAATTTATACTTAACTGATAATTATATTATTGATGGTACCAGTGGTTTAACTGTTATACCATACTCTAATATCACCTGGGTATATATACATGAACAAAGATATAATGGAATTATATATAGTAGATGCTTGGTCTTAGTTACTAACAATAATAAAAGAAAATTAGTAGCTAAATCAAGTGTTGGTAACAAAAAAATAAAAGATTTGTATACGGAAATAATTGAAAAAATATATGAAAAAAATAATGCCATTTTAATTGGATATAATAAAGAAAATAGGCAAAAAATAAAAGAATTAAAATAATAAATGGAGGTTTAATGTCAAAGCAAGATATTATAAAGAAAAAAAAGGGCGAAGTTATATATGAAGCAAAAATTGATGGTGATAATACTAGAAACGATTACGATTTTAAAATTATAATTGCTATCATAGTAGTGCTTGTTTTGTTTGGTATATTATTTTTATAAAAGACTTTTCAGGTCTTTTTCTTTTATATTATTTTGATGTATAATGATATAGGTGATTACTATGTATGATAAAATTTATCAGGAAAAAGAATTTTTAGAAATTGCTAAACCAATTCTTAGAAATATTGAATTTCAACGTAGAAAAACATTCTTACATCATCAAGATTCAGTTTATGAGCATTCTATAAGAGTTGCTTTAACAGCTTATAATATAGCTAAGCATATTTCTAAATATAAGAAAGTTAATATGAACAATGTTGTAATTGGTGCATTATTGCATGATTTTTATTTAACACCATGGCGTGATAATAAAACTTTAATTATTTGGAAAAAACATGGTTTCACTCATGGTAAGATAGCAGCTTTTAACTCCTATCAAATTTTTCCTGATTTAATGAATAAAAGAATTGAAAATTCAATTAAAAGGCATATGTTTCCACTAACCATAATTCCACCAAAATATTTAGAAGGATGGATTATAACACTTGCTGACAAATATGTTTCGTTTGAAGTATTTAAAAAGCCAAAAGAATTACCAAGATATGTTGGTATTAATTTAACCAAAGATAATGTTGTTGAAAAATGTCGTTTTGTGTATAATAGAACTAAAATTTTTGTATCCAGAATGATCTAATGAAATAGGAGTAATTATGAAAAGTGATAAATTATTCAATGCTACTAACTCTTTAATAATTGGTATAAGTCTTTTAATGCTTGGTATTATTATGTGTATAGGAAAAGATAAGCTATATATAAATTTTGTTAATATCTTTTTAATTGTCATTCTTTTTTTATCAATCAAACAGTTTTTAAATTACTTTATTGGTAAAAAGAATAAGAAGAAAATAAACTTTAATCAATGCTTTTTCAATTTAATATTTTGTCTTATTTTTTCTCTTTTTAAAAACATACCATTATCCATTTTACCAATTATATTTGGACTATATTTACTATTTAATTCAATTATAAAATTTATAAATTATTATATTTTACTAAAATCAAATGCTAACGGTAAATTAACGGAAATTAGTTTAGGCCTTATTTATTTAGTAGTATCAATTCCTATTATTTTTTCACCATTAAAAAGTTTAAATAAAGTACTTACTATTATTGGTATATATACAATTTTGCTTGGCATAAATTATATAATAGATTTTATTACCTTTATTATACCTAAACGAATCAAAAATAAAATTAGAAGAAATATAAGAATTAGCCTGCCTGTTTTTATAGAAGCTATTATTCCATATACTGTGTTAAATGAAATAAATTATTTACTTGATAAAGATAATTATGATAAACCATTTGTCTTTGAAGAAAAAAGTGAAGATGTTCCGGCTGATTTAGAAGTATTTGTTCATATTTCAAGTAGAGGCTTTAATAGAATGGGTCATGTTGACTTATGCTATAAGGGTAAAGTAATTTCATATGGAAATTATGATGATAAATCAGTTAAATTAAAAACAATGATAGGTGATGGCGTAATTTTTACTACTACTAAAGAAAAATATATTCCTTTTTGTATTAAACATAGTAAAAAAACCATTTTCGTTTTTGGTTTGAAACTAACAGAGGGGCAAAGAAAAAACATTGAGAAAACAATAGATAAATTATTTGATAATGTATATTGTTGGGAACCACCATATTTACAAGAAAAAGGAAGAAAAAAAGTAGCAAATGCTAATAAACATAATGATTATGCTAGTAAATTGTATCAGGCTACTAATGCCAAATTCTACAAGGTCAAAAGCGGGATGTTTAAGCATTATTTCGTTTTAGGAAGTAATTGTTGCAAGCTTGCTGATTATATTATAGGAAAAAGTGGAATAGATTTATTAAAAATGAATGGTATTATCACACCAGGCACGTATTATGAATATTTAAATAGAGAATTTCAAAAGAAAAATAGTATGGTAGTTAGTAGGAAAATCTATAATAGTAAAAATGTAAACAAAAACCTTAAGACAGTATTTAAAGGCTTTTCTAAATAATCTACAAACAAAAAAAGTGTCCAATTTGACACTTTTTATTATTAAAAACTATAAAATATAAAAATGGTGCCGAATGACATAGTCGAAATGTCCTCTGACCCTTACCAAGGGCCTGTTTTACCGCTAAACTAAATCGGCATTACAATGATATTTTAATATAAAATTAGGTATTGTGCAACATTAAAATGTATATTTAGAATAATTTTAACACCGAGCTTTTATTACTTGAGTGAATAATAATTTTTTATAGAAAAAAGCATTGACGAACAGTTGTTTGATAGTTATAATACATAAAGTGTAGGTATTTAATATCTATAAATAGAAAGTAGAAATAAATTATACGCTACTTTAAAGTTTAACAAAATTAGCTTTTTGCTTTTATTTACATATGAATTATTGTATAATAGTAACGAATGGAGGATGGATATGTATAGTTATATTATTGGTAATGTTACAGAAATAGAAAGTACTTATATTGTTATAGAAAATGGTGGTATTGGTTATCAAGTCTATACACCAAATCCTTATTCTTTTGATATAGATGCTAGTTATAAGGTTTATATCTATCAATGTATTAGAGAAGACGAAAATAGCTTATATGGTTTTAAAACTAGAGAAGAAAAAGAAATGTTTTTAAAACTAATCAGTGTAAAAGGACTAGGACCAAAAATGGCTTTACCAATTATAGCGACTGGTTCAATTTCTGGTATTATGGATGCTATTGAAAGAGAAAATATTTTATATCTTAAAAAGTTCCCTAAAATAGGTGATAAGGTAGCAAAACAAATTATCTTAGATTTAAAAGGTAAAGTAAAAATAACAGAAGTTAGCGAAAATACAAGCAATAGCTATATAGAATTAGTTGAAGTATTAAAAGGACTTGGATATAAAGAAAAAGAAATTAAAGTTGTTGTTGCCAAAGTAAATCAAAGTCTAAGTATAGAAGATCAAGTAAAAGAAGCTTTAAAATTATTACTAAAGTAAAAGGGGGATATTTATGGATGATAGAATTGTAACTAGTGAAGAACTAGAAGAAGATGTAAAAGAAGCAAGTATTAGACCCTTAACACTTGATGAATATATAGGTCAAGAAGATGTTAAACAAAATATTAAAGTTTATATTGAAGCAGCCAAAATGCGACATGAAGCTTTAGATCACGTGTTATTGTATGGGCCCCCTGGATTAGGAAAAACAACTCTTGCTAATATCATAGCTAATGAAATGGGAGTAAATATAAAAACCGCTAGTGGACCAAGTATAGAAAAATCAGGCGATTTAGCTGCTATTTTGTCTACACTTGAACCAAATGATGTTTTATTTATTGATGAAATTCATCGTATGCCATCCTATATTGAAGAAATATTATATCCAGCCATGGAAGATTTTGTACTTGATATTATGATAGGTGGTGAAGGAAATAGCCGTAGTATCCGTATTAATTTACCACCATTTACTTTGGTTGGGGCAACGACTCGTGCAGGCGATTTAACATCACCATTAAGAGATCGTTTTGGTATTATTTCCAAAATGCAATACTATACAATAGATGAACTTGTAAAAATTGTAAAAAGAACATCAAATGTTTTTGGGGTTCCAATTGACGATGATGCAGCCTTAGAACTAGCTAGTCGTAGTAGAGGTACACCACGTATAGCTAACCGTCTATTTAAAAGAGTGCGTGATTTTGCATTGGTTGACGGCAATGGAATAATAAATTTAGAAATAACTAAAAAGGCCTTAAATAGGTTAAAAATAGATGATAAAGGTTTAGATGATACCGATCATCAATTACTACTTGCAATTATTAAAAAATTTAATGGTGGACCAGTAGGTATTGAATCGGTTGCATCAGCTATTGGTGAAGAAATAACTACAATAGAGGATGTGTATGAACCATACCTTTTGCAACAAGGCTTTTTAAGAAGAACCCCAAGAGGAAGGGTAGTTACACCACTTGCTTATGAACATTTAAAAATAGAGTATCAAAGTGATCTATTTAATTAAAGGGAGAATAAAATGGAAAGAATATTAGGGATTGAACAAGAAAAAAGTATTGATAATCTTATAAATAGAATCAATAGTATCGTAGGAAACAAATTTACAATTTTAGGAGATAATTCTGATATTGAAAGATGGAATTTGCTTCCTAAGTTATTGCTTTTGAATGATCAAGAAGCAGAAAAAATATTATCATTCGTTGAATATTTGGATTCATCATATATTTCATTAGAAAGAAAAATTGATATTATTTTATCAGCATGTGGATTGTTAGATATTTATCACGCTATAATTAATTATGATATAGAAAATTTACTTTTGTTAGCTGATTACTATTCAAATAAAAGTATGAGTGATGTAAAACAAACACTTCCAATTATAAAAAACGAAAATATACTTTTAGAAGTTAGAAAAAGAACTCTAGATTTAGAGAAAAGAAAAAGTATATTATCAGCTATCTTTGATAAAGTATTAAACTCAAAATTAGATATTAATAAAGAAAAGGACGTTAATGATTTTATAGATAGTTTAATTAAAGAAAACTAATAATTATTAAATAGAAAGTAGGGATTATATGCAACTTGAAGATTTTGATTATTTTTTACCAGATGAACTAATAGCTCAAACACCACTTGAAAAAAGAGATGAATCAAGACTCATGGTTCTTGATAAAAAAACTGGTAAAGTTGAACATAAAACATTTACAAATATTATAGATTACATGAATGAAGGGGATACTTTAGTATTAAATGATACCAAAGTTTTGCCAGCTAGACTAATTGGAATTAAGGAGCAAACATCAGCAGTTATTGAAATTTTACTTTTGAAAGATATGCAAGACAATGTTTGGGAATGTTTAACTAAGCCCGCTAAAAGAGTGCATGTTGGAACAATTATCTCTTTTGGTAATGGTGAATTAAAAGCTAAGTGTATCTATGAAGGTGAAGAGGGTATACGTAAATATGAATTAATCTATGATGGAATTTTACTAGAAATTTTAGAAAAACTAGGGACTATGCCATTACCACCATATATTCATGAAAAGCTACAAGATCAGTCACGTTATCAGACTGTATATGCTAAAAATTTAGGAAGTAGTGCCGCTCCAACTGCTGGACTTCATTTTACTAAAGAATTACTTGAAAAAATAAAAAATAAAAAAATTAATATAGCATACGTTACCTTACACGTCGGTTTAGGAACATTTAGACCAGTGCAAGAAGAAAATATTTTAGATCATAAAATGCATACAGAATATTACGAAATGAGTAAACAAACAGCTGATATCTTAAATGAAACCAAAAAACGTGGAGGAAAAATAATAGCTGTTGGAACCACCAGTGTTAGAACACTAGAAACAATTATGTCAAAATATCAGACATATAAAGAATGCAGTGGTAATACAGATATATTTATTTACCCAGGCTATAAATTTAAGGGATTTGATTATTTAATTACTAATTTTCATCTGCCTAAATCAACACTATTAATGTTAGTTAGCGCTCTAGCAGGAAGAGAAAACATTTTAAATGCCTACAAAATAGCAGTTGAAGAAAAGTATCGTTTCTTTTCGTTTGGTGATAGCATGTTAATTAAATAGGAGAACATATGAAAAAAGACGAAATATTAAAAATATTTTATGAAGATATAGTCCCATTTGCAAGTAAGATAGGAATTATTGAAATTGCTGGCATTACTTATAATGTCCATTTCAATTCTATGATAGAAGCTAAAACTTATATAGATGATGATTCTGCACCGCTCTTAACTATTAATAATGTTTCTATCTTTAATGATACTTTATTAGAATATGTATTAAAAGAGTACGATAGAATTACAAATTCTACTTTCAGCGAAGTATTTGAACAAATGGAAAGAATAGAAGACAGATTTAAATATATAATGGCAATAGCTTTTTGTAATGCAAGAGAAGAGGATTTTAGAAATCCAGTATCGTATTTAAGAAAAAGAATTGATTTTATAGAAAATAACCAGTTAAACAATAAGTATAGCGATTTTAAACTAATGGCTACTTTAGATGATAAAGAAATAGAAGCATCATCAAGTTTACAAATACCATCTTTAGAATCACCATATGTATTTAAATCAAGAATTAAATATATAGAATCAGGTGAAATTAGATACTATGATTTACCTAATATTAGTTATGGTATCAGTGATAAAACAGCTTATGTTTATTCAATTCAAAAGTCAAATACAGCTAGAGAAAGTAAGAAAATAAATCGTTACCTATACAAAATAAATAAAGATGTAGTTGATAGTGATGAATTTTATGAATATAATTCTAAAGAATCAAATACCGATAATTTTTATCCAGAAAATATAACAGATGTAACTCATAATAGTGTTTTAGCACTTACGATCTTTTTAGGAATTTTGAAAAAAGAAGAAATATCTAGTATAGTTGTAGTTGACTACTTGCCACTTCGTTATTTAGCAAAAAGGGAAGCTAATATCACAAGACTTGATTTATTAAAATATTTCTACGGAGATGATGGTTTTGAAGATAGAATTGCAAAATACGATGAGATCCAAGATAAAAACCAAAATAATATTACTAATAAATTTATTAGAACTTTTAATAGAGTTAATTATCATCTAAATAATTTGGATATCACATCATTTCCAGGTGATGTTGATAATTCTATGCATTTATTACTTAATGATAATAGAAAAACTAGTAACAATATAATAAATATTGTATATAATCAAATTGCATTTGAAGACGAAAAAAGAAAGTAGTGATAAGATGAAAATAAAATATAATTTATTACATGAAGAAAAAAGTACTAAAGCAAGACTTGGTACAATAGAAACTAATTATGGAACAGTAAATACACCAATGTTTATGCCAGTTGGAACGCGTGCAACTGTAAAAACACTAACTCCAGAAGAATTATATGCCATGAATAGTGGTGTTATTTTAGCTAATACTTACCATTTATGGTTAAGACCAGGACCTGATTTAATTGAAAAAGCAGGGGGGCTACATAAATTTATGAACTATCATGGGCCAATACTAACTGATAGTGGAGGATTCCAAGTTTTTTCTTTAGCAAAACCTAAAGATATAACAGAAGAAGGAGTACATTTTAAAAGTCATATTGATGGATCTAGTTTATTTTTAACACCAGAAAAATCAATTGAAATTCAAAACAAGTTAGATAGCGATATAGCCATGAGTTTTGATGAATGTCCACCAGCTAGTGCTACTCATGAGTATATGAAAAATAGTGTTGAAAGAACGCTTCGTTGGGCAAAACGTGGAAAAGATGCTCATAAAAATCCTAACCAATCATTATTTGGTATTGTACAAGGTGGAGTTTACGAAGATTTAAGAAAATTTTCAGCTGAAGAGACAGTAAAACTTGATTTTGATGGTTACAGTATTGGTGGCGTAGCAAACGATGGTGAAAATAAAGAAGCAATGTATAAAGCCATTGAATATTCAACTCCATATATTCCAAAAGATAAGGTACGTTATTTAATGGGAGTAGGAGAACCTGAAGATATTATTGAAGGTGTTATTCGTGGTGTTGATATTTTTGACTGTGTACTCCCAACTAGAATAGCTCGTCATGGTAATGCTTTTACAAAACATGGCAAAATAAGTTTAAAAAATGCTAAATATAAAGAAGACTTTACTCCAATAGAAGAAGGCTGTGATTGCTATTCTTGTAAAAACTACACCAAAGCTTACATTAGACATTTAGTTAATGTTGATGAGGTACTAGGTGGTAGACTATTATCAATTCATAATATTCGTTTTCTAATTCGCTTAACTGAAGAATTAAGAGAAGCAATAAAAGAAGATAGAATATTAGAATATCGCGATGAATTTTATAAAAACTATAATAAAAAAGATTAAATAAAAAAAGTTAAAAATTTAACTTTTTTTTCTTTTATTTATACCAACCATGCTTCCTAATGTAGATGATGCTAATAGAATAAAATAGTAAATAACAGTTTTAACACTAATTCCCTGGTCAAATGCTAGATAACTAATTACAAATAAAATAATTATAACTTCTAAGCCAACCTTTATTCCTTCCAACCAGCCTTTTTTAGTTGCTTTATTACCAATATAAATCCCACCAATTAACATTGATATAGCTATCATAATTAGTTTTAAATAATTAATACTATTATTACTAATTATATTAAAATAATATAAAACAGAAGTAAAAATATTTAAAATCAAAAGTGGAATCAATATATAAATTAATGTCTTCAAATATTTTATATAACTCATAATATCACCTAATAATACATATGAATTTGTATAATTTTTTATGTCATCAATCATAATATATTTAGGTGATACTATGGATTATATGGTTGTTTTAGGACGTACTATTTTGTTTTATGTAATTATAACTTTAATGTACCGCTTTATGGGTAAAAGAGAAGTGGGCCAATTAGGTATAGTTGATCTAATCGTTTCAATATTAATTGCGGAACTAGCAGCTATTAGTATAGATAATAGGGAAGAAAGTGTTTTTTTATCAATTATACCGATACTAGTACTAGGACTTATTCAAATAACGATGAGTTATATTTCTCTAAAAAACGCTAAAATCAGAGATGCATTTGATGGAACACCATCGGTTATGATTAATAGAGGTGTAGTAAACTTTAAAGAAATGGTAAAACAAAGATACAATATAGATGATTTATTAACACAGCTAAGAGAGCAACACATAAGAACAATAGAAGAGGTTGATTATGCTGTATTAGAATCAAGTGGTAAATTAAGTGTTTTTCAGAAAAAAGATAACAAATTTGGAGATTATCCACTTCCTCTTATTTTAGATGGTAAAATCCAATCGGATACACTAAATCAAATAAAAAAAGACCAAAAATGGATAGAAAAAACTTTAACTGGAGAAGGCGTAAAATTAGAAGATATCTTTTATGCTTTTTATAAAAATAAAAGTTTATATTTGATTAAACAAAGTGATTTAGACAAATAAAAAAGGGACTAATATTTGTTAGTCCCTTTTAAATTAATAACTACTAATAGGTGAGAGTAATTTCTTAGTAGTTATTACTATATAAATATAAACCCTATTTGTGAAAACTGTGTGTAATTTAATCAAAATTTTTAATTTTAAAATAGAAAGTAGTTTCACTATTTTTAATTGATTTAACGCCATATTCAAAGCCATGTAATTCTAAAATATTTTTAACAATAGCTAAACCCAAGCCGGTACCAACAGTATTTCTTTGATGATTCTTTTTTGATCGGTAGTACTTATCCCAAATCAAGTCAATTTCATCTTCACTTATTCCTTTACCAGTATTAGTAATTTCTATGGTTAAACAGTCACTTTTTATTAAATTTATATATATCTTTTTATCATCAGCATAATTTATAGCATTATTTAATAAATTATAAATTACTTGTTCTAACTTCTTTTTATCTGCATCAATATATATATCATCATTGGTATTTAAAATAAACTGATATTCTAAAGTAGTTTGAAATATTTCGTAACGTTTGATGATTGTTTTAATAAGTTCGGTTAAATTAAATTTTTCTTTTTCTAAAACTAACATTTTGCTTTCCATAACTGAAAGCGATAAAATATCGTTTACCAAATTATTAAGTCTATCAACTTCATCAATGATAGTGTTTAAATTAGCTTCTCTTTTAGCTTTATTTTTATAAGTTAAATCTCTAACCATTTCTGCATAAGCCTTAATCATTGTAAGTGGTGTTTTTAAATCATGAGAAACATTAGCCATTAAATCACGTCTTAATTCATCAGTTCTTGCTAATTCGTTTTTAGCAGAATTTAAGGTATCTGTTAACTCCTGCAGTTCAGTAATATCAGTTTTAGTAGAAAAATTAAAATTATAATTTCTTTTAGCTAATTTTTTAGCTGATTCGTTAATTTCAACAATGGGTTTAGATAATTTTTTGGAAATAAAGAATGAAACCACTAATGATAATATCAAAACAATCAAAGTTACATAAACAAACTGGCTTTTTAAAATGTTAACAGTAGCATTAATAGGAACTAATGATGCAGAAACGTAAGCATATAGCGAATCGTCTAATTTTATTGCATAAATTAATGTCTTATTTTTAAATTCAGGATTAATTGTTGTATATTTTTGAATTGTTAGATTATTTTTAATAAAATCTTCTTTATATTTATTTATATGAATGTCTTTAATGCATTCTCTACCAGGCATATTAGAACCATATGTTAAATTATTATTGTCATCAGTAAGTTCAATACAAACTCCATTTTCAAAACTAATAGTTTCTAAGTTACTGGAAAAATCACTAATTGATGTAGTCTTTTGATAATCATTCATTACTTTTAGTACAATCTTTTCCATATCATTTGTTTTACGATGCTCATAATAAGTAGATAAAAATAGTATTTGAAAAAACCATAGAAAAGCAAGTATTAAAATAGAAAATATAACGAGATAAATCCATATCTTACGATTCATACTATTTTTCTTTGATTTCAAACTTATATCCGACCCCTCTTATAGTAGTAATTAAATCTCGATATTTTCCTAAATTATTTCTTAGCATTTTAACATGAGTATCAATTGTTCTATCATCACCAAAGAAATCATATCCCCAAATAGAAGAAAGAAGTGCTTCTCTTGAAACAGCAATATTCTTATTCTTAATCAAATAAGCTAATATTTCAAATTCCTTTGGCGTTGTTTTAATTAACTTGTCTCCAATATAAATTGTATAACCTTTAAAATCGACTACTAAATCATCATATACAAATTGATCTATTTCATTATTACTTCTTTTTGTTACTGCCTTAATTCTAGCAATAAGTTCCTTTGGTGAGAATGGTTTAGTTAAGTAATCATCAATTCCTAGATCAAAGCCAAGCAATTTATCATATTCTTCATTTCTTGCTGATAGTATTATTGTCGGGATATTTTTAATTTTTTTAATTTCCCTAAAAGTAGAAAAACCATCTAATTTTGGCATCATAATATCCAAAACAATAATATCAACATTTTCATGCTCAAGGATATCTAAAGCATCAGTCCCATCTTCAGCTTCAATAACTTGATATCCTTCATATTCACCATATTCTTTAATTACTTCTCTAATTAATTTTTCATCATCAACTACTAATACTTTCATAACAAATTTCTCCTCAACTAATATTATACTTACATTTGTGTAATTTGTGTGAAAAAACTAAGCAGCAATAGAGTTATATTTTTTAACTTTAGCATTATTGCTTTCTAATTGTCTTTCTGTTTCTTGCTTCATTTTAATGATTTCTATTTTCTTATCTTTCATTTCATCTTCTAAGCTTTCTAATTTTGATACTGCTTCTTTATAACTATCCAAATAGGAACATTCTTTGTAAGTGTTTTCAAAAGTATAACGTATATTTTCAATACTACTTATATTATTATCAATCATATCTTCTAATTTATTTGTATCGTTAAGGCAACTAGTTATTAGATTATTGTAATCTTTAACATCACTACTTTTAGTGATTACTTGTTCATTAATCGGTGTTGTCATTTTCATAATCATGTCAAGTGCAACCTTAGCACTGACAGCAGCAATTACACTATTTTTAATACTCAAATTATGTTTAAAAACATTCATAAGCAAGAATAGATCTAATAGACTATGATTAACGCTTTTGGAAATATAGTCAACTCTTTCAGTAATGTGCACTGTTTCATTTAATTTGTTTCTAACTTCTTCTAGCAATTTAGTCTGAGTATCGATCATTTTATTTATTTTTTCTGTCATTTCTTCAGTAGAAACAATATCATCTTTTAAATTATCAACATTTTCATTATCAAGCTGAAAAGCTTCTCTTTTATCTAAAACTTTATCTTTTAAATCATTATAGCTATCTTCAACTTCAATTATTTTATCAATTATTGATTTAAACTTAGGATCATTTTCTAGATTAAAACCATCAAGTTTTTCATGCCTAACTTTATCTTGATAGCAGTCAACTAAATACATTAAGTAATTATCTATTAAATCATTAGGAAATTGATATCCCATCGTTTTTTTAATGGCATTTATTTCTTTTTTAATAGAATTAATTCTATCCATTATTATTTCAACTTGTCTTTCTAATTCGTCAATATCATCGTCTTTTTTAAAATCTTGATCTAGTGTTTTCTTAATATCATATATTTCAGCATCCAATTTTTTTAACTGATATTTATATTCATCAAACTTATCTTCTAAAATATTAATTATTTTTTGTTCTATATATTCACGATTATCGGCACTATTACTGTTATTTTGACTCTTATTAGCATTTTGATATATTGTACCATTTTTATTATCAACTGTTTTATTTCGTGGCTCTATCGTTTCATCTAATGATTCAGTTTTCTTATTTTCTTTACCTTTTTTAATCTTTAATTCATCATTATCTTTTTTTAAGATAGTTTCGTTGGTTTTAATACTTTCTTCATATTCAATTTCACGATTATCTTTCTTTTTAGTACTATCATCTTTTTTTGTTAAATCTTCTAAGTTGCTTTTTTCCTCTTTTACCTTTTTTTCCTTTTCAACTAAAATATTCAAATCTTTTTTATCGTTATCTTTTTTATTTTCGTTTTCTAAATTATCATCAGGTAATAGGGTATTTGTCCTTCTTTTTTTACCTTTTTTTCTTCTTTTAAAACGGTAATAATCATTTTCATCAGCAATTTCTTTTTCTTTTTTAGCATTTTGCAAATTAATAATTACTTCTTGTTCTTTTTTCTTTTTTTCATCGCTTGCTAATTTTTCGTCTAAAATTAATGCTTGTTCTAATAACTTTTTCTTTTTTCTTTTATTAAAAAGGGATAATATTTTATTCTTTTTATCAAATTTACTTCCTAATTTTCGGTTCATAATTTTCCTCATTTCCTTCAAAAGATTATACTAAAAATAAATCAAATAGTAAACAGAATTACGTTATTGACATATCAATATTTTATGATATTTTATTATATGGTGGTAATATGAAAAATAAAAGTTTCTTAGTCTTCGTAGCATCAGGCATTATATTTAGTTGCATGATATTGTTATTAGAATTCGATTACACAAATTTTATCGATATTTATAGTAAAAATATTCAAAACTTTTTTAGTGCTGATATTTTTAAAACTATGTTTTTATTTATAACTAATATCATGTCTATTTTTGGTATATTAGCTATTATTGTATTATCAATTTATTTACTTCGTAAAAGTAATGCCAAAAAAGCTATAAATTTATATATAATATCAATATTTGCTTGTTTAATAATTACTAATATTATTAAAATAATTATAAGAAGAAATAGACCAGTAGATAAATTATTAGAAATAGGTGGTTTCAGTTTTCCAAGCAGTCATGCATCAGTTTCTATGTTAGTATATGGCTATATTATATTGTTAATTAGAAAATATTATCATGGGAAATGGAAAAATTTATATATCTTCTTATTTGTAACATTAATATTGCTAACAGGAATTAGTAGAATTTATTTTAATGTACATTATATAACTGATGTACTAGCCGGATATAGTATTGGCCTTATTGTTTTATGTTTTAGCAATTACTACTTAAAAAAAATATAGAAGTATAAAAATGATAATTAAAAAAGTATAATCATGTTAGATTAATAAATAATCTGATAATTTGTTATATTGTATTTAAATTATATATTTGATACAATATATAATATAAAGTAGGGCCTTAAGTTGTATACTTAAAGACTATCAAGACTATTCATTATAGTCTTTTATTTTATAGTTATTTAGTAATTTTAATATTAACTAAAAGTGTTAAAATAAATCTACTTTTAGTTAATTATTTCCTTATATATTAATGCTGATTTAGGTATATTTCTAGTTCTAAGTATACAACTTAGATACTAAGAGGAGTGATAACGTGAAAGATAAAAAGGGATTTACTCTAATAGAAATGTTAGCAGCAGTAATAATAATATCAGTATTACTCTTGATAATAATACCATCAATTTGGAAATACATAAAAAGAGGAACAACAGAATATTATTCAAGTCTAGAAAATATGGTGTTATTAGCAGGAAGAGATTACTTAAATGA
>CAKOXL010000024.1 GCA_934130105.1 uncultured Bacilli bacterium
AACTTTACTTTATCTTCATCTAAGGTAGAATCACTCTTTTTTCTTGCTGTTACTTCATATGAAATACTAGAGTTCATCTCAATTGTTGAAGTTATCTTAAAATCAAATACCTTTCCTTCTCCTGTTTGAAGTTTACCTTCTTCATCACTTATTGGGAAAGCATCTGTTAAACTAATACCTTTACCTATTCCACTTACTTCAGTATATAAAAAGTTTATCTTACCAGTTTTTATGATATTATCAGTTACACCTGCTTTAGAATAAGTAAATAGTGAATAACTCACTCCTACTGTAATTAATATTAAACTTAATACTGCTACTAGTGTTAGAAATACTTGTTTTTTCTTATTATTTTTCATGACAATCTCCTACTTCCTATTATTTCCAAGTTTTAGTATTCTATGCTGTTTATATTTTAGCATTCAAATGAATGCTAGTCAATGAATTAAAGTACAACAAAGTAGGATACAGCAATACTAATATCTTGTTAAAATCACAAATAAAAAAGATAGAAAATGCTTAAGCAATAATCTATCTTTAGTACTTATTTAGTTTTTTCTATCGCACGTTTAAGTGTCTCTTCAAAAGATAAAGAGTCAGAAGACAATGCTCCTTCAAGATTATCTTTTTTCTTTTCATTTCTATTATTCTTATGTCCAAGTTGCATTATAACTGGTTCAACTTTTCTGACCTTATTTAACTGATAATACTTTTCGTAACCAAAATTATTTTGAATAATATTTATCATTAATTATTTATCCTTTTTTTATCACTATTTTCTAATTTTTCTAAAATTTCCTTTACTGCATCGATTGTTTTTTCACGAACTTCATTTGCAGCCTTTTCTAAAACAGGTGTACCTTTTTCTTTAGCATATTCTACTAATTCACCACATTTATCTTTAATGGCACTTGCTTTTTCCTTTGCTAAATTTAATACTTTTTCCTTATCTAAATCGCTTAATTCTTCTTTTATTTCTTCTACCTTTAAACTAATTTTATCTTTTACTTCGTCAATATCTATCTCTTTTGCTTTCTTTAAAAGATCTTTCATTTTATCCATTAGTTCTTTTCTTGTTTCACTTCCAGATTTTGGTGCAAATAATACACCTAGACCTGCTCCAACTAGTGCACCTAGTATAAACTTTCCTGCACCACTCTTCTTAGTTTTTAATTCTTTTTTACTCATATTAATCAATCTCCTTTTTTCTTTTTTTATTTTTATGAAATATCTTACCAATAATATTAGTTACATTGGCTACTACACTATCACTTACAGTTGAAATCATATCTGTAATAGAATCAATAGCATTGAAAAATGTATTTAAAGAGTTTGCTTTATTATATGCATCATCCAATATGGCGTTCATCTTATTTATAGTATAAATTAACTTAACACCAAGTATGATTAGTATAATAAGTAGTACAGAACCTAGTAAATACAAAATAATTGGTAAATAGGTTAATAGGCCTTCCATTATTTATCACCATCCTCATACATAGAATCAATTAAATCAAATAAGTTATCTTCTAAGTTAGCATCATCATCAGTTGTTTTTTCACTATTTTTGTTTTTATCCTGGTAATTATAATTTTGTCTTCTTCCCGTTGATTTTTCATAACGGTCATCTTTATAATCTATATTATATTCTAACCCTAAATCATTAAAATATTCTTCGGCATCTGCAAGTGTTACTTGATCTACTACTGGTTTAGAATTATCACTCATCATGTCATATAAAATATTGCTATTACTATTATTATCACTATTAGAATCTTCTATTTTAGTATTACTAATTTCTTCTAATGGATTTAAATCACCATATGCTTTTTTTCTAATTGCATCAAGATCAGCATTTTTTCTAGATACATAGCTACTTGGTTTATCTTTTTTATCAATTACTTCTTCTTTTTTATAATTTTTATCTAATATTCCGTATATTGGAGAAATTATTGGTGTTGGTTTAAACGTCTCTTTTGTATGATTACTATATGCACCACTATGAGTATTAGTAGAAAGATCAATTGATTTATATAGTTCGTCAGCATTTTCACCATATATCTTTTTTGGCTTTTCTTCATGTTTATTTACAACATTATCATCTAGAAAATCATCATCTTCAAAATATGGTACTTTATTGTCATTAGTTATTAAGTTACTATCAGAATAATTTTTAACAACTTGTTCTACTTTTACATCGTTATTAATTTCACTACTAACTACGCTTTCTTTTTCCTCCTTTTTAATCTCTTTAGGCTCTATTTTTCTTGCCACCACCTCTTTTTTTTCAGGTTCTTCAACCTCAACATATTCTTCTTCAAAAAATGTATTTTTTAATTTTTCTAAAAGTTTCATTTTTATACCCTTCCTTATTCTATATTTCCATCTAAGTCTAACATATCTCCATCTTGACTCTCTTTACGTTTTTCATCATATTTATCAACGTAATCTAAGAAATTACTCTCTCCTCCATTTGGTTTAAATATATTAAACACTTCCTCTGAATAATTAAGCTGATTTTCACCAATTATTGAACTTAATACAGGATCATTGAAATCTATACTATTTAAAATATAGGCCATAACAGTTAGCGTTTTCTTTAAATCAATTTTATCAACATATGCTTCCATTTTACTATAATGATACATAAATTCTATAAAGTATTGATTGCCAACTTCTGTTACTACTAAATAGCCTTTATTTCCATTAATATTTATAGATTTAGAATAATATAGTGTATTATCTTCTTGATAGTTACTATCAACATTGTGGTAGTAAGAAATAATGTCAACATACAAGTACATTTTTTTATGATTATAATAAAATACTGAATTACCAGCATCGCTTCTATTCAAACTAACTCCTTGTGGTAAGTAATAAGAATAACCTTCTTGTGACACTGATTTTAATTTAACATCGCTATACAAAATGGAATCAATAATTTCATCAATGGATTGTCTATCTATATAAACGACAGAGCAACCACTCAAGAGTAAAATCATGCAACCTAAAACAAACAGTTTTTTCATAATTCACCTACTCTACGTATATTATAACAAATATTTTAAGAAAGAAAAAATATTTTTTAAATATTTTAATCTTTCTTTACAACTTCTAAATAATAAATTGGCTTGCCTTTACTAGAAAATTTTTCTTCATATTCAGTCATTATATTATCTTCAATCTCACTATTATGTAAATCTAATGAAATATTCTTAATTATATAACCGTAATTACTTAAAGAACAAATTGAATATTCAAATAAAGACATATTATCTGTTTTTTGAATTATTTTACATTCATCTTTAAATAAGGTATCATATTTTTTCAAAAAAATATCACTAGTTAATCTTCTTTTATACCATCTTTTCTTAGGCCATGGATCAGAAAAATTAAGATATATAGTATCAATTTCTTTATCAAAAACCTCATCCAGTTCCAAAGCATTTATTCTAATCATTTTTAAATTATTTAAATCATCAGGTATTTTTTCTAAAGCTCTAGCTATTACACTATCAAATTTTTCAATACCAATAAAGTTAATATCAGGATTATTTTTAGCTTTATTAATAATAAAGTTACCCTTTCCTGTTCCAATTTCAATATGGATTTTGTTACTATTACCAAAAACATTGTTCCATTTACCATAATAATCTTTTGGATTTAAAATAATATATTTAGAATTATTAATTATTTCAAGTTTATTTTTTACATTTCTAAGCCTCATAATATCACCGAAAATAATTATATAACATATAATAAAATAAATAAAGAGGAGATGTTTTATGAATAGTAATATGCCACCCTTTCCTTTTCAGAATGGTTTTAATTATCCAAATATGAATTTTAATCAAGACATCAGGAATCTTGAAAACAGAGTATATAACCTTGAAAAAGAGGTAAATAGGTTAACAAATAAAATTGAAAAAATAGAAAATTCAAATTCATCAGCTAGTGATAACTATACCGGAGGATATAAAATAAATAGTTATAATATGATGTAAAAAGATGCTATTAAAAAGCATCTTTTATTAATGTATCTTAGTTTTAAGTTTTTTTAGTTTATGTACTACAAAATAACTGAATTTATATATGTAGTAAAAAAATGGATCTATCTTTAAATCATATTCGCCTATTAATTCTACTACTTCGCCACCAAAACCTTTTTTAAATAGATATACACCATACATATGATCTTTTGGCGTTAGATCTGATGAAATACCATAGAAATTATAGTATTTGAAGTTATTTTCTATTGCATATTTAATCATTTCATAATGAATTGTATATGAACTTTGAAATTCCATAAATTCATCATAACTTCCTCCTAGGAAAGCTAATACTTCATTACCGTATATAAAGTATAATATACCTCCTAGTGTTAATATACTACCATGTTTTTTAAATAAAACTTCATATTCAGCTATCTTATCTTTTAAACTAGTAACCTCTCTTTTTTTAATATTCATAGTATTTTCTGTTACTTTACGAGTACCATTTTTTACATCTAATACTAACTTATCGTAATCTGCTTCTATTTTTTTTAGTTCTTCTTTAAATGAGATTAACTTTTCTTCGATGTGTAAATCAACAAAGTATAATTTTAGATACTTACCGTTTCCAAATGATTTATACATATTTTGATAATACTCTAATGATCTATTTATAAACTGTCTTCTTTCACTAGTATGATCCATTATTTTTTTAAATTCTACTAAATCATCATAAGTACCTTCACGTAGTACTTCACCATTTTTTTCATTATTATTGATAATTCTTCTTTTTTCACGATTCATTTTTTTCAGAATGTCATCTAATGTTTTATTTTCTAGTGGTAACCAGTACATCCAAGTTGCTTGTAAGCTTTGTTGTCCTGGTTTTTTGCATTGCTTGTTAAAGCCTAGGCGATTAAGCTTTTTAACGATATCAGAGTTATCTATTCCACCAGGAACAATTTTTCCATCTATATCTCTTTGGTGATACATAATGTATGGATCTATCTTTAAAAAGATTGCCTTTTTAGTTTTTAAATATTTTTTAAGTTCTAAAGTAAATGAGTTAAGTAGTTCAGTATTGTTGTAATCAATTAAAAAGCCACGTGGGGCATAAAACATTTTTTTACCAAGAATGGTGCTTTTAGATAATATCATTGTACCGCAAATAATCTTTTTATCTTTTTTAAATCCTAGTAATTCCCAGTTCCAACCGTTTTTTTCTTTAAGTTTTGCCCAGTTAATAGTTTGAAGAAAGGTAGCCTGTTCATGATTTTGTGCAAATTGTTCAAATTCTTCTTCAGATAATTTTATTAGTTTCATATTAGTGTTCCTTTCTTGATAATTTGAATTTTATATTTTTTAATTTATGATATAGGAAAAATGCTATTTTATAAAGGCGATAGTATGATTTACTAACAATTAAATCAAATTCACCAATAAATTCTACTACTTCACCAGAAAAACCTTTTTTGAAACCATAAACACCGTTATCGTCATCAAACTTTCCTTCAATACCATAAAAATTATATCTTTCATAATTATTTTTAATAGCATACTTAATCATTTCCCACTGAATCAAATATTGAGCATTATATTTCATAAACTCTTTATAAGAACCACTAAATAAATAAAGTACTTCTTTACCATACATTAAAAACATTGAACTAGCTAAAACTATTCTGGTACCGTATTTTTCTTTAATTTCTTCTAAATCTTTGATATTATTTGAAACTTCTTCTAAATCTTTTTCAACTTGTTTTAGAGCATCTTTACTTTTTTTACTACCAGATTCTAAAACAAGTTTTTCTTTTTCTTGTTTTTGTTTTTGTAAGTTATCTAATTCTTCTTGCCAATGTGATAATGCTTTATCAGTATATAATACAGCACTTAAAATTTTAATATGATCCTTAAAAACATCAAGCATGCGCAAATAATAACTTTTTGGTCTATCAATAAAGCCTCTTCTTTTAGAAGTATGCTCCATAATACCACAAAAATCATCAATATTATCTTTAGTTACTTCTTCTAATACTAATAATTCTTTTTTTGTTTTATTAATATGACGCTTTGTATCTTTTGAAAATTTATCCCAAACTTCTTCTTCTGTTTTATTTTTTAGAGGTAACCAAAAAATAAATCTAGGTTGAAGTTGTTGGTAACCATTTTTAAAACCATAATGATGATAACCTAATTCCTTCAAATTAGACACTATATTATCATTCTTATATCCACCATCAACAATATCACCATTAATATCTCTTTCTCTATAAGAGACGTATGGATCTATTTTAATAAAGAAACCACCCTTTTTTGAAACGAACTTTTTAACTTCAGTAGTAAAAAAAACTAATAATTCTTTATTTTCATAATCAATTAAAAAACCACGTGGTGCATAAAACATTTTTTTCTTTACCGGTGTATTTTTGGCAAGTAGTAGTGATGCTGCTAATACTTTTTTACCATCAACTACTCCAACATAATAATGATCCCAGTTATTAACTTCCTTTAGTTTTGCCCATTCTTTAGACTGATGGAAACTAATTTGATCATGATTTAAAGCAAATTGTTCAAAATCTTTTACTGATAGTTCTACGAATTTCATAATATCACACCCTAACTTTGATGTTTTTTTCTTTTTTTCTTGGAAATATTTTTTACTAGATTACGATAAATTGGTACCAGTTTAGTAAAAATAAAATACATAAAAGGCTTCATTACATAGTCAAATTCACCAGTAAATTCAATATAATTACCACCAAATTTTTTCTTAAATTCATGAAGTCCAAGTAAAGGATTGTCACTTCTTAAATCACCAATTGTACCAAATTGATCATATACTTTAATTTTATTGTTATAGCAGTACTTAATATGTTCATAATAAGTTTTATAATTAGTATAAGTATCAGTTAATATATTATGATTACCAGCATATAAAACCCAAGCTTTGTCACCATAAGTGATAATAAAATGACCACTTAAAGTAATATTATTTTCATATTCTTTTCTAATAGCAACGTACCTTGATAAATCACTATTTAATTTATCTAATCTTTTTTCTAATTCTTGTTTTTTTACATTTTCTTTTTTACTAAGATTTTCTTTTGGAATAGTGTTAAGTTCTTCTTTAATACTATTTATTAAACTTTCTTTTTCATCAATAATTTTTTCTAAATCGATACTTCCTAAAAATAAGTAACATTTATTATCTTTATTCCAAATTTTATATAAAGACTGATAATATTTTTCATTGTGTGTAATAAAATCTTTACGATTTTCAGTAATTATCATTAAATCATAAAAAGTTTTAATATCCTTACTACTTCCTATTTTAACAGAGACATGAAAGTCATCGGCTTTTTTGATTCTTTGTTTAGTAGTTTTAGAAAAATGATCTTCTATTTCTTCTAAGGATTGATTCATATCAATTCTAAAAGTATATCTTGGTTGCATAGTTTCAAAGTTTTTAGTAAAGCCTAAATGTTTATAGCCAATACTTTTCATTTGACTTATCATTTTATCATTATTTTCTACAACAACCTTGCCATCATAGCTAGTATCATGGTAAATAATATCCGGATCAATCTTTAGAAAAATAGCATGATAATCTTTAATGTATTTCTTAATATGCAATGTAAATTCTTTAACAAGTTCTAGATTATCATAGTCAATAGTAAAACCACGTGGAGCATAAAAGTAACTATAGTTTAGTGGTAATTTTTTTTCTAGCAATAAAGCTGTTGCTACTAGCTCATTTTTATCATTTTCAAGTCCAACATAATGTGGAAATAAATTTTTTTCAGCTTTAGCAAATTCACCCCAAGCATAACTTTGCATAAAATGGGACTTATAATGATTTTTATTAAAATTATCAAATCTTTCTTTGGAAATTTGTTTGACAAACTTCATATTATCACCTATCTTTTAATAACTTTTCTATAAATAATTTTTAACTTTCTTAAAGCAGTGTAAATATAGTAAGTATTAGATATTTTATAAGTAAACTCTCCTACTAATTCTACTACTTGTCCATTAAATCCTCTTTTAAATTCATATACACCATATATTGGACTCTTCGGAGTAAAATCACCAGATATACCATAAAAATTAACATATTTAAAACCAAATTTATATGCATCTAGAATATGTTCATTATACATTAAATATTTAGGTTTAAAATTTTTATATTTTGCTAATATTCCACTACTAAGAGTTACATATTCATTACCAGATTTTAGTGATAATAGTGCTCCTATATCTTTACCATTTGGATTTTCTTCTTGGAACTTTTTAGCATACTCAAGTTCTTCTTTAGCCCTATTTATAGATACTTCAACATTAAGTAATTGGTTTTTTAACTTAGCACCAACCATATCCTTTTTCATCTTGTACATAATTTCTTCTTTTTTATTTTGTTCTTTTGTTAATTGTTTATTAGCATAATCCAAATAAAGATTAGAATCAACATGTGCAAAATAGATTTGCATATTATCTTTATAACAGTCATACATTCTTTCATAATATGTTAAATCACGTGAATTGAAATTTTTTCTATCTGCTGTTGCCTTTAATAATTCAGTTAAAGTTTCTAGATCATTCTTTCCACCACGGCGTAAAACTAAACCTTTTTCATAAACACTGTCAATATTTTTTCTCGTACTTTTACTAAATCCTTTTTTTAGTTCTTCATACTCTTTATTTAATTCTAGTCTATAATTCCATCTTGATTGTGTAAAACGATAATCATTAGTAAAACCAAAATGATGGTATCCAAGCTTTTTAAGATTATTTATAGTTTCATCATCTTTAACTAAATCAGGATATACATTACCATTAGTATCTCTTAATTGATATATAATATTAGGCTCAAATTTGATAAACATGGCATTATGCTTTTTTGCATATGTAATAAGATTATCAGTAAAAAATTTTAATAGTTCAAAGTTATGATAATCAACTAATAATCCTTGGGGAGAATAAAATCTTTTCTTTCCAAACATACATGGATTAATAGTAAACATACCTGCTGCAATTATTTTATTTTTTTCTTTCACACCAAGATAGTGTATTTCACTTCCATAGAAGTGTCTTAAATGAGCATTTTCAACTGTTTGGAAAAAGTTAGCACATGGGTGTGTTTTAGAAAAACGTTCAAATTCTTTTTCTGTTAATATTTCAAATTTCATATATGTCACTTTACCTTTCTTTTGATTTTTTTCTTAAATTTTTCTAATAGTTCATTTCCTAAAATAGCATCTATCAAATTAAATTTTTTAATACACAAATAGTATGTTATGATTCCAACTACTGAATATATAGCTACCGTTATAAATGATAATAATCTGTTATTAGTAAACGGAATAACTAATTTTAAAATACTAAGTGTTATTAACATTACAAATACTGATATTACTATTTTAACAACGCGATTAAATGTCTCCTTAAAATGAATGCCATACTTTAGTTTTAAGAAAGTAAAAACGATAATTATTGTAGTTACATTCCCTAAAATTGTGGATAAAGTAGCACCATAGTAAGCAGGAATATTTATATTATTTAGTAAATGCATTAGTGGTACATCTAAAACAGCATTTATAACAAGACCAATTGTAAGACTAATGAATAAAGTTTTATACTCTTTTAGTGTCATTAATGTAGTTGTTGACATGCTTAAGAAAATGGTTACAAAAGCTGTAAATACAGAAAAAGAAAATACTTTTGGTCCATAATAGCTGTAACCATAGAATATATTCCAAACTGGTTGTGATAAAAAGCTTAAGCCCACTGTCATAGGAAGTGCAATTAGTACTAATATCTGAATAGTTTGGTTTATTTTGTTATCAATATCTTTTTTATCATTTTTAACCTGACTAATAGTTAGATTAGGTAATAGACTAGCCATAAATCCTGTACCAACCGCAATTATTATCATATTTAGTTTATTTCCCCAAGTAGAAATAAATCCCATGATTGCCTCAGCATCCGTTACTTTATAGCCTAAATCATTAACAAGGGTTCTAACCACAAAAATAGTATCTACTGAATTATATAAAGATTTAGTTATTTCACCAAAAATAAATGGCGATGCATACATAAAAATTTGAAATATTATTTCCTTAGTTGTTTTTACTTTCTCATCTTTAGATTGTTTAACAAGCTCATGTTTATTTAATCTAACTTTTCTCATTAAATATAATGTAGAGATAATTGCTCCCAAAGTAGCACCAAATAAAGCAACACCAACTGTTTGTCTTAAAGAAAGATTGAACACTTTTGAGGCTAGGAAACTACCAACAATAATAATAGTAACACGTATAAATTGTTCTAACACTTGACTAATTGATGTTGGTGCCATAAAACGATGACCTTGCAAATATCCCCTGTAAACACTTAATGTTGGTACAACTAAAATACTAAAAGAAATTACTCTTATAACGTATACAATATCTTCAATGCTATTTCCACCTGTTATATCGCCTATAATAAGCGTAGCTATATTCCTTGCAAAAATGAATAATACAAAAAAGCAAATAATTCCTAGTACTGTTAAAAAAATTCTAGCAATTTTAAATACTTTTTCTTTTGATTTATATAACCCAAGAGTATCATATTCGCTAACTAATTTACTTATAGCTAAGGGAATTCCAGCTGATGATATTCCCAAAAAAATAGAGTAGATATTATATGCATATCCATATAAAGCACCACCCTGTGTACCGATAATAGCATAAAATGGTATAACATAGATTATTCCCAATATCTTTGATATTACAATACCAAGTGTTGCAATAAAAGCGCCTTCCATATAATTATTTACTTTAAGTTTTCTATTATGCATTAATATCACCTATAGTTATTTTACCACAAAATATTAAAACTACCTAAATATTTAGGGAAAATATATTATTGATAGTATAAAATTAAAAAAATCTTTAACTAATAAGAAGAATCTATTAGAAAAAGATTTATTACTTAAATGAAAATAAATTACCTAACTACAAAATAGAAAATTATGCCTAGTGTCAAAACGATTAATGAAGATATTATAGTTGTTAGAGCAAAAATGCTACTATATCCTTTATTCATCATATTTAAAAGATTTATTTTAAACATGTCTTTTTCTTTATTTGCTTTAGATACCATAACACCTTTATAAGCACTAAGCTCAGTACGATGCCCTTCTTCTAGTATATCTTCAGGAGTAATATTAGTAAGTAATACCACTTTTTTATCCAAATAAACAGTGTAATGTAGTGTTATTACACCGTGAACTTTGCTAAACATTTCATCTGTTGGTAGTGGGAGTTCATACATAATACTTCCATCCTTATTCTCACCAACAGCAGTTCCTAAAAATTCACCTGCTTTTAATTTAGGATAGTATTCAAACATCATCTTTTTATAGGCAAGCATATTATACTTACGTACAGATCTTTCTTTGACACGAAAATCATTTTCATTTAAATATTCAAACACATAATTATCTTTCATTGTATTTCTCCTATCCTATATAATTATATTGTACACCAAAAATTATATTTTTTGAAGATAATTTTATTGTTTATTTAAAGATCGTATTTTCATTGAATTTATCGACTATTTTTTTAATCTCATCATTTAATTTTTTTATCTTATATAATTTATACTTTCTAAGCCATTTTGTATTTATTAATTCTTTTTGTAATTTTAATGATTTATTAAGAGAAATGGATAAAGTTGTAAAAGCTTTGTCATCATCTAGAACTGAGTTAAAGAAATATTCTATATCGTCAATATTTCCTTCAAGTCTTAAAGATTCAACCGTAGATAAGAAGGTTCTATTTTCTAGTAAATTTTTGCAAAAATATGATTCTAATAAATAGCTATTAGAATGATAATTGGATTTGATAGAATGGTAAATTGAATATAGGGTACTTGTTATGGTTGTATTATTAATACTATATGTAGAAAAGCTTTTAATGATATCAATAACTTTTTCTGTTTGTTTAGTATTAATTACTTCTTCTAAAGTTATTTCTATACCCTTTTTTATAAAAGTTAAACTTTTTTTATCAAAATAGTTATAGACTAAACCTGTTCTAATTAAAACAAAATCATTAATTTTTATTTCATTTTGATATGAATTAATAGCATGATTAAACTCATGAACTAAATTATCTAAAAGTTGCATCAGGCCAATATTTTGGTAATTGTTTAATACTACATTTTTTTGAGTTATAAGCTGCCCATTTACATATCTAGGAAGGCTGAAATAATATGCTTGATATACTTTATCTTGTTTATCATCAATAATAATTTGAATATTCATAAAACATTCTTCTATTATTTTTCTATTATTTAAGCCATACTTTAAAATAAAAGCTGGGATAATAATATAAAGAAGATGAACGATATTATCTGGATAATGGTATTTTGTTCTTAGATTATGGCAAAATGATATTTCATCTTCTATTAAATTGTTAATAAACTCATTACTATAATTCATACTTATCACCTAATATTATTTTTCCTGTTTTCAAAAGGATTATTGATAGAAAAATAATTATTACAAATTTTTTATCTATTTCATTAATACGACTACTAACTAAATTAATCAATAACAGTCAGTATATAATTTTCGTCAACTTGATAAGGACTTCTCGTATTACTATAATACCTATTTTTTTAAAGAAGCTGGAATTATTATACCATCTCCATATTTTTCGCTGATGTTATCTATTACATCCTGTATTTTATTACTATTAATATTACTATCACTATCAAACAATGATAATTGTCTTGAATTATCTTTAGTAAAATCACCTATTCTTATTCCTATTAATCTTAATGGCTCTCCTCTCCAACCTTTTGATAAAACTTCTAACACATGATTGTAAACTTCAGATGTAACATTTGTTGGATTAATTAATTTCATTTGATGAGAATAGGAAATAAAATCACTAGTTTTAAAAATAACAGCTACTGTTTGGGGATATAGTTTTGCTTTTCTTGCTTGTCTACAAATTTTTTCTGTCTGCGGGAGAAGTATTTTCTTTAACTCTCTTGTCGTTTCAATATCTTTAGGTAAGGTTTCTGTAATACTAATACTTTTATTTTTAGCACTTTTTGGTGCCACAGCACTAAAATCAATACCATTAGCATAATCATGCATTAATTCGCCTTGGCTTTTAAATCTTTTCTTTAGTAGATTTATATCTGTATGAGCAAGTTCGCCAATTGTCTTTATTCCCATTTCAATTAAGGTTTTGCTGGAAGATTTACCAACCATAAAAAGATCTGTAATTGGTAGTGGCCACATTTTCTTTTCTACTTCATATTGAAATAGAGTATGAACTTTATTAGGCTTTTCAAAATCACTTGCCATTTTAGCACACAATTTATTATTTGCAATGCCAATATTTACAGTATAACCAAATTTTTCATAGATCTCATCTTTCATTTTATATGCAAGTTTTATTGGATCAGGATATAAAAGATCCGTTCCTGTCATATCTAAAAAACATTCATCTATTGAATAACGTTCAATTTTATCGGTAAATAGACAAAAATAATTATATAATTTGTTTGATTCATTATGATATAAATCATAATTACCGGGAAATACCATTAAATTTGGACATTTTCTTCTTGCCATATATAATGGTTCAGCTGTTACAACACCCATTTTTTTAGCAACTGGGCTTTTAGCAGTAACAATACCTCTTCTAGCTTCTTCGTCACCACCAATTACTGATGGAACAGTTCTGATATCTAGATCATAACCCTTTTTTAACAAATCAACAGCAGTCCATGACAAAAAAGCATTATTAACATCAATATGAAAAATAAGTCTTTCTTTCATAATACCACCAATCATATTATAAAACATTATATCAAATGAAACAATCAAACAAAGCTACTTTTTATAATAAACAATCATAGCTGAAAAACAATATATTTGTTCATCTCCAAAAACACCCATTGAAACTTGATATTTGATATCGATTACTTCCATAGTATTATCTAAAAAGCCATTAATAGCACTTTCTAAATCTTTTTCATCTTCAAAGTCAAATACTTTAACTTTCATTTTATCACCACAATTATTATAGTGATTTTAACATAAATAATTTGTCTTAATTTGGTATTAAATGTTACTACAAATTAAAGGTGAAGAAATGTTAATATCTTTCTTCACCTTATTATTTAATTATTAATTACATACTCTAGATTTACAGAATCTGTTAAATCATCATCTATACTTGCTGTCATTAATTTACCTTCATCCTGTACTAATTCATCACCAATATAACCTATTAGTGTTGTTACATTATTATCTTTATCTTTTAAGTTTATACTTATATTTTTAAGTAAATAGTTACTTCCACTTTCATTATATACTTTGGCCGTGAAGGTAGTTACACCATTATCGTATGTTATATTGGCATCTTCAAATGATAAACCTGATACTGTTTGATTTCTTAAATATCCCGTATTAGGATCTGCTAATGTTTTTCCTATTATAAATATTAATAATATTAACACTAATACTATTAATATAATAGCAATATGTTTTTTATATCTATTAAACCATACTTTTATTTTCTTATCCATTTACATTACTCTCCTATATAAGTAATTTTAGCATAACCATTTCCTTGTTTACTGCAGTTTGCAGTTAGTGTTTCTTCAATGTCTTCTCTACTACCATTATTATTTTCTACTAAAATTATAGTGCATTTTGAGCTATCAGTCAATGCTTCAGATGGGACTATGTAAGAATAATGATGGTGGTAATATGCGTTTAAAGGATTTAAGAGAAGACAATGATTTACTACAAAAAGATGTAGCAAAAATACTAAATATAGCAGAAAGAACTTACTCTGGTTATGAAACAGAAAGTCCAAAATACCATAGTCCACCATTACTTAATTCAAAAAGTTATATTTATTAAGTACAGTAATGAACTCAATATATAAATTACAGTTTCATTATACTAAAAAGGTTTTCCACGAACAATAAAATAAAAAAGGTCTTCTAATTATTTTTTCCACATTGACCTTTGAGCACGAAAAGGTCAAAAATCGCGGGCTTCGCCTTTTAAAATAATCGTTTCTATTTTTATCTTTAAATTGAAATTAAAATCAAAACAAAAGAATCGCAAGGGGTGTGGGGAAAGCGATTCTTTTAATGATGCCTACTTTTATTCATTATTTAATATAAATCTGAATAATAGAGCATATCATAAGCATATATTCTTTGAACAGTACCATCTGCATATTCAATTATAATTTCTGATAATTTTGATTTTTTGTAACTGCAATTATAAAATTTTGTTATGTTTCTCTTACCACCAGTACTTGCCCCTGAATATAATGGGCCAGTATATTTTATTTGAACATAATTTTTACCACTTATAGAATCATAGACATAGTCATCTATGGCATTATAATTGTACCATTTTAGTGTAATATAATTTATTGTTTTACCAGAATTATTTGTTATAGAAAAATTCCATTCAACTCCACAAACATAATCTATTGTATATTTAAAGTAATTAATTTTAATTGGTGATTTTTCTGTTACAGTTACTTCCACTTGTGCACTTTTTCCATTTGTTGTTTTTGCTGTTATAATTGCCTTTCCCTTTCCTTTAGCAGTTATTTTTCCATTTTCCACTGTAGCAATACTCCAATTTGATGAACTCCATTCTATTATTTTATTACTTGTGTTACTAGGATATATTTCTGCATTTACTACTGTAGATTTTCCTAAATATAAAGAAATATTATTTTTATTTATGGATATTGATTCTGGTTTTATTTCAAAAACCTCTATTTCAATAGATGCTTTCTTTCCATTTAAACTTTCTACTGTTATAGTTGCTTTTCCTTCTTTTAGTGCAGAAATATTCCCATTTTCTACTGTGGCAATGCTATGATTACTACTTTTCCACATTATACCTTCTGTATCTGCTTCTGTTGGAAAAACTTTAAAATTTAGTTGTACTTTTTTACCATTCTCTATTTTTAAAGATGACTCTGATAATTCCAATGTATCAATTTCTATATATGTGTTTATATTAATACTTTGTTTTTTTCCCTTCTTTGTAACTACTGTAATTGTGGTATTTCCTTTTTGATTTGCAGTAATATTTCCGTCATTATCGACACTTATTACTTCTGGATTAGAACTTTCCCACTTTTCAATACTATCAGATGCCTTTTTAGGTAAAATATTGGCATTTATTTTTTCACTTGCTCCAACTTTTATTTTATTATTCCCTATCAACTCAATATTTTCAATATCTATGTATTTTACAATATAATTTGCCGATGCTGATACACCATTTTCTCCTTTTATTGTTATTATTACTTCCCCTTCTTTTATACCACTTATTACCCCATTTTTAACTGTTGCAATATTATTATCTGATGATGTAAACTCATATTCGTCTAAATTAATTTGCGACAAATTGGTTGTAAAACTAATCAAATGGTCTTGATTTACTGGTATTACCTCCATATTATCATTTATTTCAATTATCTTTAATTTTGTTTCTACAGGAATAAATATAAACCAACATATTGTTAATATAATTGGTAAAAATATTGAAATTTTTTTTATGTACTTTTCAAGAAAATTAATATTACCTAAAATATTATAAATATTTGGTAACAAACTGGTACCAACTAAAATACCAAAAAATCCATAGATTTGTGGTAGAGTGAGTACATTAATTAATATTATAATTACCCCAATAGCATATCTAATAATATTTATACTTTTTTTCATTTCATTTTTCCCCCTCAAGAATTTTCTTACTAAAAAAATATATATTAATCCACCTATCATATAGGCAAAAATATCAAAAATATCTGTTACTGTGTCACTTCTATAAATCGGTGTGATTACTTCCCAAAATATTCCACAGGCAAATAGAATTAATTCTATTTGCCATAACTTTCTTAATCTTTTTTTTCTAAAATACAACACTATATTACAATAGGCAATAAAAGTTATAGCACCAATGCAATCATTAAAATAGCAACACATAAACCATTTAATTACTTTATTTGATATTTTTAATTTCAGCTGCTGATTAATTTCATATAAAGAAACGGTTATTATAATTAATACTATATCTATAATCATTATCCTTCTTATCCTTCAATTGAAAATATAAACAATGCTACTAAAATCGCCATTACTGTTCCAAAGAATCCCATATACATTCCACCTCTCTATTAAATTACAATATACATTTTACCATATAACCCATAGTTTTGCGAATATTTTTCTTCGAAATGTAAAAATTATTATGGTGATATTATGTATGATAATAATTTAAAATTTTGCCGTGAATCTTTAGGTATGACTCAAAAAGAATTAGGACATATTTTTGACCTTGCTGAGTCAACTATATCTGGGTGGGAAAATAATAATGATACAATTCCTTTACCAAAGCTAATACGATTTTGTAATTTATATGATTTTTCTATCGATTTTGTATTAGGAATTAGTAGAAAAAATACTTTATATAATAAAATTCAAAAAATTGATAAAAAATATATAGGTAGCTCATTAAAAAAATTAAGAAAAGAATTGAAAATGACTCAAAAACAAATAGCTGATGAATGTTCAATTTCACAAACTACTTATAGTAATTATGAATTAGGTATTACATTAATTACAACATTAACTTTATACACCATATGTAAAAATCATAATTTATCAGTAGATAAATTTTTAGGCAGAAAAATAATTGAATAATTTTGATATTTCAAATTTTATGAAATTTAAAAGGACTGCTTTTCCCACACCCACTTGCGATTCTTTTGTTTTGATTTTAATTTCAATTTAAATATAAAAAATAGAAACAATTATTTTAAATCCCCCTTATCGGGCAAATCCCGCGATTTTGGCCTTTTCGCGCTCAAAGGTCAATGTGGAAAAAAGATAATTAAAAAATCTTTTTATATTTTGTTAATTGTGGAAAACTTCTTAGTATAATTAAACTGTAATTTATATATTGAGTTAATTATTTTTGAATTAAGTAACAGTGGGACTATGGTATTTTTGGTTAAAACTAGAAATTTACCAATTGAAGTACTTATTACTTTAGCAAAATTTTATCATACTTCAACAGATTATATTTTAGGATTAACTAGTGTCAAAACACCATATCCTAAAAATCATACAAAACAATTAATTAATATATAGAAAAAAGAAAGCCAACAGACTTTCTTTTATTTCACAACAATATTAACAATTTTTCCTTTAATAACGATTATCTTAACAATTTCTTTTCCTTCAATATGTTTCTTAACATTATCTTCGCTAAGTGCTTTTTCTTTAATAACATCATCAGTATCATCGATATGTACCAAAATCGTAGCCCTTACCTTGCCATTTACTTGTACTGCGATTTCTTTTTCGTTATCAACTAATTTATCATCTTCATAACTAGGCCAACTAGATTCACAAATAGCATTACCTAACTGATATTCTTCATTTAATTCTTCAGTAATATGAGGAGCAATTGGATTTAATAATGTTAAATAAGTACGATAATCCTTCTTAGAAATAGAATCCATTTTTTCCATCTTATTTAGTAGAATCATCAAAGAAGAAACAGCAGTATTAAATTTAAGCGCATCAATATCTTCGGTAACCTTTTTAATCGTTTTATGAATGTCTTTTTCAAGTTCACTAGAATATTCTAAACTATCATTTACTTTTTCACCTAAACGAACAACTCTATCTAAGTATCTCTTGCAACCATTTAAGCCTTGTTCACTCCA
>CAKOXL010000025.1 GCA_934130105.1 uncultured Bacilli bacterium
TCTTCCTTATAGTTTAATATTGTATAACCGTTATCACCAAAAGTGTAAACTAAGCTATTTTTCTCATCATGTCTAAATTCAAGTATTTCTGATTCAATTGCAGTATCATCTTTCAAATCATACAAAATATTAAATTTTTGTGTTTCACCATCAATAGATGCAGGTATCCTAATTATTTGATATCTACCATTTCCAAATGATTTTACAGTATCTCGACCAATTATATATGGATCCGTACTTTCAAAATAAAGACATAATAGATTACCTAATACACAAAGTAATACAAAAATTAATACTATTTTAATGATTTTTTTTTTAATTTTATTAAACATGATATACCTCCTAAATACTTATTTTATTTCATAATCAAATTGAATAATAATATCATAAGGGGTTATAGTACCAAGCTTTTGCCATTTCCAAGCGGTATTATTATATCCAGTAACAAATTTTTCTTTCAATCCATCACCATAGTCTTCTTCATAAGCAAAATCATAACAATCAGTAATGACTACATTTAAAATTCCTTTACCATTTACTAAATCACCCTTAACATTTAGCAATGTACCATGTAGTGATAATCCTAAATCGTTAAATCCTGAAAAGGTTAATTCTTGTTGCTTAACATCAACTCTTCCTGTTGGATTATTTGTTACTATATTATTTATTCGCTCCTGAAACTTACTAGATTTTTGTATTTTATTGACAACTCCTGGCAAATCTTTTTCTGTCAATGTTTTAGGATTATCTTGTATAGAATTTAATAAAGCCTTTGCTGTTAGAGGCTTTTGTAGTATATATGCTCCTGCAACAGTTATTCCAAATCCAATTTTTGAAGCCGCTTTTTGAATTGACTTTTTTGCTTTTTTCCAAAAACTTTTCCAGCTTGTTCCATTATTATCTATCCTACTAACAGGATTATTAGCAGTATATAAGTACAAATTATTTCCTAATAAAGAAACATCTTGAATAAACTTAGTATCTGGACTTATAAATCTTCCCCATTCAGGACTATAATATCTACTGTTTAAATAGTATAAGTCAATTTCAGTATCGTAGTAATATTGTCTATATCTGAACGGATTAATGATGCCAATATTATTTTCATCAAGAATTTCATTACCGTTTTGATCTTTAATGCTTAATATTTTACCCCAACTATCATATTCATAAGAAACAATCTGATTATAATTTGAGTCTAATATTCCAATGATATCTCCCTGTAAATTTTTAATATAATAATAAATACTATCATTATATTTTAATCCAATTATTCCTGTTTCATCATACAAATAATAAATTAATTCACTTCCACGCTGCTCATAAATAATACTATTATTTTCTAAATAATACTTAATTTCTAAATCATTTACTATTTTAGATATTCTAACACCATCAATATTGTATTGGTAATTAACTTTTAGATTTTTAGAAATATCTTCATAAGAATACAAACTTCTACCATTGATCCAACTCATTTTTATATTATTACTAATAGTTAGTGGATTACCAATTTCATCATATATGATACTATTTCCATTATAACTGGTTAGTTGATCTATCCAGTTTATATTGGAATACTGATAGGTATCTGTTTTCATTATAACATCATTTACAATATTTGTTTTACTTTTTGTTAATAAATTACCTGAATTGTCATAATTATACTCTATTCTTTCATTTTTAATAAAATCTTCTTCTTTTATTAATTCATTATATTCATCATAATAATATTGTTTTTGAAGTTCATTGTTATCATAAATATGTGTAATATTGTTTAACCTATCATATTTGTAAGAATATCTATTATTGCCATTTTGAATACTATTGATTAAAGTTGATGTTCTCTTGCCTAATGAAACATATTCATATATTGTATGATAATTACCATTAATGCTCTTATCAATTAATCTGCCTAATCCATCATAATGATAATTTATTTGCTGATTATCTGATTCTGACTTTATAATCATATCATCTTTATCATAAGTGTTTTTCAATACATGGTTTACATTCTCTAACTTATAATTTTTGCTAGTTACATTATTATTTTTATCATATGTATAATCTATTTTAAAATCATCATTTAAGTAATTAGTAATTCTTTTACCATTATCATAAGTATATTTTATAATAGAATCATACTCTTTTTCTAATTCTGTCGGTGGAAGATCAAAAGTAGATAATGGATTATTAATTAAAATTTTAGATAAGTTTCCATTACTATCATATTTATAGTAGTAATCCTTGTCCATTTTATGAATTACTTTAATACGGTCAAAATCATCATATTCATAACTAATTGTATTCAAATTTCCATATGTACTAGATAATAAATTACCATTATTTTCTCCATATTCATTTTGAATAAGTGTAATGTCATTACCAATCATAATTTTTTTTGCATTTAAAAAATCATCATATAAAAATCTATAAATTTTATTTTCTTGAGTAATTTCACTTAATAAATTTTGGGAATTATAAGAATATGTAATAGTTTTATCACCTTGTGAAACTGAAGCTATTTGATATTTATCATTATACGTATAATTTGTAACTTCATTATTTGCATTTGTTACTGATGTTAATAATCCTGTCACAGAATCATTTTCATATGCTGTTTTATTAAACATACTATCAGTGACACTAGTAACAAATCTTCCATCTTCAGAATAGGTTGCATCATTCTCTATGAATTCATCAGAAACATCTTCAAAATAAAATTCAAAGTTATAATCATTATTTACTAACGTTGTAATTTCTAAATTAGAATTAGTAACTCTTATATATTTACTTGGTTCATTCAATTCATTTTGATCATCTGATTTATTTTTATCTTCTAATTTAATATGATAACTTCCATTATCATTTTCCTCTAAAATAAATAGATTATTATCATCAACTTCACTTAAAATCACATTATTATTTGAATAACCTAAAAAGAATGATGAATTTAATGAATATCTTATTTTAAATTTATCATCTATCTTTTCTAATTTCCAAATAGTATTGCTACAAGAGTTTTCTTCCATTAGAACACTATTGTACTCTGCTTTAATATATTTTTCTGTGCCTTTGCTTCTAATTTTATATTCACCATTTTCTACTTTTTCAATACCTTTGGAAGAAATAATAGTGGTAATAGGATTATTATTTGAATCATATTTAATTCTATTAGAGATTCCCATTGATGATATTGCACTTCGCACTAAATCAGTTTTGTCATTATCGTATTCATATTTAAAATTTTTACCCCTCGGTGTTGTGGAACTAACTAATTGATTATCATTATTATATTTAAATACATTTGATCTACCATCTGAATTTGTAACAGATGTTAAATTTCCATTGTTATCATAATCAAAATAATCTGTATTTACATCTTTATAAAATGATAAATTTGTAATTAACATTTTATTTGCTTGACGTCCCTGTTGAAAAGATAAACTAATAGACTCATAATCTTCATCTGCTGCATATTTAAAAGTATAATATTGCCATTTATTATTTGGTACAAAATCTTCACTTGTCAATATACAATAGTCAGCATCATGACCAATTGGTTTAAAATAAATCATTACATTATTACCAACATAAGCTTCATTACCTGTTAATCCCTCATTTTTCATCCAGAAAGATATATTATATACATCTCCCTTTTTGCCTTTAATTGGAAATGTCTTTTTTAGTTTACTACGACCTATTGGATTCATATTTATCTGCAAAGCTGTATTTTTGTCGTTATTAAACTTAATTACTTTAAAAACTTCTGAGGTATCGTCTGCAATTGTGTTTGGGAAACCACTTTCATCTAAATTTGTATAATCATCTTTAGTTGCCTCTAATTCCCATCCTGATAACCCATAAGAAAAATCAGAATTATCAATGCAGTTATAGTCATTCGCTACTTCGCCTTCTTCTAATTGAATATCATCTACATAAACTGTTGCAGTTTGCGAACAAGCTATTACTATGCCTATTCTTCCATCTGAATCTTCATCTAGATAAAGAGTAACATCATGTCTTACGAAATCTTCTGATGCCTCAACTTCTTCAAAATAAATAGTACCATCACTTTTTTCTAACCCTATTCTTATTGGTTTATCCGTTTTAAAATATCCGCTAAAAGTATAATATTTTCCCTTAGGTACTTTCCAAAGACCATTATAAACATAATTTTCAACATCACTACCAGGGAAAAATATTCTTACACTTCTGGTTCCAGAGTGACAATAATCAGTTGAATAATCAACTTTAATTAGTTGTGGAGCTTGAGATTCAAAGTATTGATTATCATCTTCACTATTTGTATTAGCTAAATAGTTTTTTACATATTTAACAGGAATTGTACTATCCAGAATTTTATTTTTATGTGTTTCAGATACACCATAATCTGTAACAGTAGAATATGCATTATTAATATCTTCTGATAATGGCATTGCATTAGTAGATAATAGATTACCTATTGAATTAAATATTAATGTATTGATTCTGCCTTTATTATCAGTAAAGCTTGTTGTATTAAAACCATATTCTACGGTAAAATAATCACCTAATGAATTATTCAAACCATATTGTTCTATTTTTTTAATTCTATATGGTTTTTGTTCATAATATTCATAGTTTATTTTTAAACCTGTTACATCGGTTATACTTGAAATTAAATTATTTACATTATAAGTGAAAGTAGTAGTTCCATTTACAGTAACAATAGAAGTAATATTATTTCCATTATAATTTAATGCTACCACTCTATCAGGACTAGTTACTATTGTCTGATTACCTAAGTATTCAATAGAAATTGGTAAGTTATTTCCGTCAGTAATACTGGTAATTCTATTATTACTATCTAGTGTTATATTTATAGAATTCAAACTAATATCTTCAATTTTAGTTAAATAATAAATATCATTAGATGATTTCATAAATGCTTTTTTATTACCATATTTATCAGTCATATAACAACAGTTATCATTCTTTTCTATCGTTAAATTCAAACCATCTTCATCATTATATTTACCATTATCATCATCTTTATAGAAATAATGAATGGTTCCATCTTCATCTTCATATTCTAATACTCATAATTATCTATACTAGATACCATAATAGTTTGATTTAAGCTAAATTTAAAACCATTATTTTTTAACACTACATCATTTGTATTATAAATTAGATTAACAGATGCCGGTAACTTACTACTAATAGTACTACCAATGTTGAAAACTCCAACTAAATTACCATTATAAGTATTTAAAAAAGTACTTCCATCAGTAAATGACTGCGTTTTATAATTTAAATATGATTCCAAACCATTTTGATTTCTATACGTTATAACTAATAACGGTTTTAATCCTTCCGAATATGGATTATTCTTAGAGTATACTAAAGGGTAATTGTTATCGATATATATTTCTGGATTACTCTTAATCATAATACCATTATTTGGTGTATCTTTATACCAATGTTTAACCAAATCTGTTATATCGTCATACATTTGACTATACGTATTAATATCATAACTTACATCAATAGGGTTACCGTTTTCATCTAACTCGTAATCTATAATTTTTTTTCTTCTTTTTAAAAATTGTAAAGTTTCTACTCTCTCATCATATTTATCATGCATCTGTTCCCAAGTAGCAGTTTCTTCCGACCAATCAGTAGTTATTTTGTGAACTTCTAACGTTTTTTCCATATTATTGCTATCATCATTTTCATAGCAAGTTTGCAAAATTAATTCAGCACTTATTATCTCACTACTTGTACCTATTTCTGGTAAATCAAATTTTAATAATGCTCTATTAACAATATCAACATTATTGACTCTTTCTACACCTATTTTTAAGTATGGTAAACTATTTCTATCAGCACCAGTATCACCAGGATATATATAAGTATCATAAACACTATTCGTATTTTTTGAATTTACAATTGTAGGATCAATATATACTGGATATTTTGTATCTGGTGATTGCAACCATTCTTCATCTAAAATTAAATCTAACTCATAATTACCATCTAAATAATTTAATTCATAAGTTATATTATTATTTATTATTCCATTTGAATCTTTCATGTATGGTTTTTCAATAGTAAATATATTTTTATTGCCATTAGATGCAATAATCTCACCATTTTCTATATTTAACTTAAGATTGGTATCTACTATGAAAGAAATATCATTTTTTTGTTTCTTTTTTAAAATAATAGTTTCTTTAACTTTTGTTGGTAATGTTTGATAATCAATATCAATGCCATCAAAAACATCATCATAAAGGACTTCTTCCATACATTTTGAAATACATTTATTTTTGTGAAGTTTTGATTCTTTTGAATTTTTTAACTTAAAGTTTAAATAATAAGAATCTTTTTCCAGTTTCATAAATGAATCTTTTGATTTTTCTTTAAAACTAACTTTATAATCATTACTTTTATTAACATAACAATCATTTTGTTTTATTAATGTATTATCAATTTCTTCGTATTTACCATTTTTAAGATAATGAACATCATCCCCATATATTTTAGCAACAATAGTTCCATCTTCTTGAAGAAAATGTTTTTCATTTCTTTTTCTTTTATTAATCAATTCTATTTGTTTCATTTTTCCTCCTTAACATATTTTTTATATTAAGCAGTTCTTTTCCACATATAAACTGCAACATAAGGTGGCATATTATTATGAGCCATACTTCCACCAACACCAGCTGTATTACCACTAAATGAATGATGATGATCGCCAGCAGCATTCATAATTTGAATTCCAGCATAAGAATAACTGTTATTAATTGGTCTTAAGAAATCTTTTGTATTTGAAGCACTTGGTGAATATGTTTCCAAAGAATTTCCAGTGTGTACATGTGAACCAGTTGTATTAGTTTCTCCACTAAATGAATGATAATGCCAAGGTATTTCCGTTTCATTTAATGTATGATTAACTTCTCCACCTGTCGAATTAACTGGATAATTACCACTTACCCCTAATAAAAATCTTTCTTGTATTTGTTCCCATGTTCCGCCAAATAACGTAGATGGACTAGTAGCATTTACACTTATATAAATAGAACCAACAGGGTAAACAAAATTAAGTATTTTTGTTTTATCAATTTCACCACTATTACTATTTTTTGAAGTAATACTTTTTACCGTTAAATTACCTTCACTATCTAAATTAAAATTATTGTTTTTAGAAGTAATACAATCAACCTTCAAATTACTAACCTCTAAATTCACATTGTCTTCATTCTTTGTAAAAGAATTTATTATATAATCATAATTATTCATATTTTTCCTCTTTTCCTTTTATTTTTTACTATTTTGATTACCAACTACAATTTAACGAAGTAGTAGCTGTTGTCATATTATCATAATAATTTGAAATAGAATTATCTAAAGATATTCCGCCACGATTTATCGAATGTTTCCTTGCACTATCTAAACTTATGTTTTTCATAGCATGTGCATAATCGCCATAAGCATTTAATTTTGTTATAGTAGAATCAGTATTTTTTGCTATATCAAAATATAAATAGGCACTCATAGAAGACAAACTTCCTGATGGCAGTTTAAATACACCAGTTGCACCAGTCGAACTAACGCTTTGAGTAAAAACTCCATTATTACTACAATTACTGCTTGAATAACAATAATTTATTTTAAAATATAAATTACTGTATATTTTTACAGTTGGATCAATTCCTATACCAATAATGTCGTAGCTTCTAGCAGATGGCATCTTATTCCACTCAACAGTCACTTTATATCTATAACCTTTGTCAATAGATATAATAGAAATTGTAGTATTCTTATCAATACTATTAACATATCCACTAGATAATAATTGATATCCATTATTTTTAGTGCTTATTTGATTTTGTGATACAATCATTCCCTTAAGATTTTTGTTAGCATTAAATTCATCTAATTCCATATTCATAATTTCATTCCTTGTAAATCCCAAGTTTAATAAATTAGTATAATCAGTTGACGAAATCTCTACATTATTTTTATTAATGAATTCATTTGATGCACTAACAAAATTACAGCTAAATAATATTAATAAGATAAATACTCTTAATATTTTCTTCATAACTTATCCTCCTTTCACCATAACAATAACAATTATTTACTTTTTTCTACACTCATCAAATAGCGGATTTGGTATCTTATTAGGAGAATTTTGTATCTATATAAGAGAATTTATTTTGTGCAAACAAAAAAAGCTCATATTTTGAGCTTTAATTTAATACTTTTCGCCACCTTTATACGAAATTTTGTTATTTGAAAAAATTTTATAAAGTTTTATAGGAATCAATAATTCTTTTTTATCCTTTTTACTATCAATATATCTTATTTTTAATGACAGTTCATCGTTTTTTAAAATTTCATTATTCAATAATAAATTATAATTATTTTTTTCGGTAATATAAATACTAATACTTTTTAGTAATGAATTTAATAATATAATTTCATCATAATTACATTCTGATATATTTCCATAAGAGTATATATTAGTATCTTTTGATACCAGTGAATATTCATAACAATATACCTTTTCTTTATCTAAATCATATCTTGCAACATTTTCAATTGAAGATATAGATAATACATCTTCCTCAGAAGTTAAAGTTAAAACACCATTCAGATTAATTCCATTATCAATAGTATCTAATTTATAAACAAAGCAATTATTATAGTTATTATGTAACACAATAGAAATCAGAACTATAATAAATACTAATGTTAATCCAACTATAGTTATTATCATTTTCAATTTAATTTTCTTTTTATCAATATTCACATAATACTCAACAACATCTGGAATATCAATTTCTTTACAATTATTAGATTTACTATTATTTTTAATTTCTTCACCATTTAACAATTCAGTAGTTGTGATATTTAATATTTCACTTAAAGAATTAAGTAAAGATATATTAGGAGCATTTACTCCCTGCTCCCATTTTGATACCGTTTTATCTGTTACGCCAATCTTTTCCCCTAACTGTGCTTGTGTCAAATTAAGTTTTTTTCTGCGCTTAGCAATAAACTTGCCCATTTTTGCTTGATCCATTATTTACTTCTACCTCTTTTATTCTTTCTATTAAAAAAGCAGTATATACTTTTTCAATACCGCTAATTAAATGCAACCAGAGGTTTTAACATATAAGTTTTATATATACTACTTTTATAATCATATTCATTTTAAAAAATCTGATATATCCTTATCCAATATTACAGATAATTTTATTAATTTAATCAAAGGAATAACTTTTGTTTCGTCATTTTCGCTTTCGAATCTTTTATAGTAATTGTGATTATAATCCAAAAGAGAAGAAACATTCTCTGTTGTATAAGGGTTAATAACATTAGAATACGAATTCTTCTTAAATTCACAATATTTTTCTAAGCGAAATTTTTTAACATTTTTACATATTTTACGATAAACATCTTCCTTATTAATCTCTGAAACCATAATTTGTAATTCTTCATAATTAGGTATATCAAAATCTAAAGCTATCATATACACTCCTCCACTATCAATAATTATTACATTTAATTAAAGATAAAAAAGCCACCATTTAGCGCAAAGTGTAATTTTTTAAACTTTTACATAATACTTAAGCCTTTTTATACACGACGTTATTATTAAATTCATATCTTTTAAATATACAATTTTAAATAAAATACTATAATTTTCTAAAGTAAAAAAATGATATAAGCTATCATTTTTTACTTATTATCATAAATTTATTTAGCATCTATTTTTGATACCTACTTATATTTAATAAAATGCCAATACTACATAATGTTATTAATAAACTACTACCACCATATGAAAGAAACGGTAATGTAACCCCGGTAACCGGAATAAGACCAATTACTACCATCAAATTCATAACAGCCTGAATTAAGATTTGGAATATCATACCATATGCTAAATATTTAGCAAAACCATCTTTACTACATAATGCTATTCTAATACCCCTATATAAAATTGTTAAGAATAAACCACTAACAATGATAACGCCTAATATACCAAACTCTTCACTAATTATTGAAAAAATAAAATCAGTTTGTGGTTCTGGTAAATAAAATTGTTTCTGTCTAGAATTTAAAAATCCTTGGCCCAACAACCCACCTGGACCAATAGCATATAAACTTTGAATTATTTGAAACCCAGTACCTAACGGATCTTTCCATGGATCTAAAAACGAAGTAATTCTATCCATTCTATAAGGAGCAATAGCAATCAAAATAACTATACCAACTACACCCAAAGCTCCAAGTCCTAAAAAGAACTTCATATTAACACCAGCTACAAAAAGCATAGAAATAATACTAACAACAATAATCATGCCAGTACCAAAATCAGGTTGTAACATAATAAGACCAAATACTAAAAACAGAATAATAAGTATAGGGATAACTCCTTTTCTTATATCTTTTAAAAATTTATTATTATTAGATAAATATTTAGCAGTAAAAATAATTAAACCAAGTTTAGCAAATTCACTAGGCTGAATCCCAAAGGAACCTATTCCAAACCAGCTACGGCTACCATTTCTAATACTACCAATACCAGGTATTAAGACAAGCACTAATAAAAAGAGACAAACCGCTAAAATAATGTTTGTCTTTTTGTAATACCACGAATAATCTATTTTTGATATTGTAATCATTAGTACAATTCCTATAACTGCAAATAATAATTGTTGTTTAACATACTTAAAACTATCATTAAACTTATACTCTGCCCAAATTGATGATGCAGAATATATCATTATAACTCCAAATAATATTAAGAAAATAACAGCGATAAAAAGAACGATATCAAACCTACGCTTTTTATCCATATCATCACTCTTTCTTGTACTTTTTTATAACCATACTCCAAAGAAAATGCCACCCATAGCAAGTATTAAACCTACTACCCAAAATAATTTAACAATATCTTGTTCTTTCCAACCTAGTTTTTCAAAATGATGATGAAGTGGCGTCATTAAAAATAACTTTCTCTTAAATACACGTAACCATATAACTTGTAAAATAACACTTAGTGTTTCAACAATAAAAATACTAGCTACTACAGCAAGCGTAACTTCACGATGAGTTAAAACCGCAATCGTTGACATTACTCCACCTAAAGCAAGACTACCAGTATCACCCATAAAGACCTTAGCAGGATATGTATTAAATACTAAAAATCCTAAAATACTACCAGCCAAAATAAAAGTAAAAATACCCATATCTTCAAAACCAACAACCATTGAAATTAAACTAAATGCAATAAATGCAATTGCTGATAAGCCACCAGCTAATCCATCCAAACCATCAGTTAAATTAACAGCATTAGATCCACCTACTAATAAAAATAAAATAAATAAACCATACACCCAACCCATTTCAATATGAATGCCAAGTGTTGATACAATAAGTGCCGTCTGACCGCCATTACTAATATACATATAGAAAAATATTAAGGCAATCAATACTTGACCAATTAACTTTTGAACTTCAGTTAAACCTTCATTATTATTTCTTTTAATACTTAAATAATCATCTAGAAAACCAATAATGGCATAACCAACAAATACTACTAACACAATTCCCAAATTAGTTGTATACTCCATTTTCCCGGTTATTAGCAAAATAAATGTTGTTAATAGTGTTGATATAATAAATATCAATCCACCCATTGTAGGTGTTCCTTCTTTTTTTCTATGATTCTCTCCAACAAAAATACTAATACGTTGCCCAACATTAAGTTTTTTTAAAGCTGGAATTAAGATAAGTCCTAACATTACTGAACACAAAAAGCCAATCATAATAGCGAAAATTGATTTAGTTAGAATTAGCATATAATCACTCCTATTTCTTTCTGCTTAACATTATACTATATTTTTTAGTGTGACCGAAGAATATTTTAATTGATATACAAAACTTTACACTATCAATCACTTAATAATATGTAATATGTAAGTAAATTATACAAGTATTAAAAACATTTAACCACTATATTAATATAACCATTTTCTATTTTAATACTAAAATAATAGTAATCTTTAATATAAAATTGCTTTATCAGAAAAAATTAGTATAATTAAAGATGAAAGGAATAAAACGTCATGAAAAAAATATACACTTATCTAATTATTATCACTATTAGTGTACTTTCAGTACTTCCACTTCTTGTTAAAAGTAATATCTGGGGGCATGATACGAACTTTCATCTAGCTAATATTTCTGATATCACAAACAGTATTAGTATAGATAATCCCCTACCCAAAATATGCACTAATATTGGTAATGGTTTAGGATATGCTACCCACCTATTTTATGCTCCACTACCACATTATATTGGTGGATACTTAAATCTATTATTTAAGGATCTAAATTTAGGAGTAGATAATTGCCTTACTTTTATTTATCTAATAGTATCAATACTATCAGGAATCGTCATGTTTAAATATGCATATGAATTATCAAAAAACAATTATGTAGCTATTATAAGTTCTATAATATACATCCTAATGCCCTATCGTATAGGTGATATGGTTATTAGAAGCAGTATGAATGAAGTATTTATTTTCCTATTTTTACCAATGATCTTACTAAGTCTAAATAGGCTAATAAACAATAAAAAGTACTTATTACTATTTGTGATAGGTTATACCGGTCTTATTCTATCCCACTTAGTAATGGCATTATATACAACTCTATTTATAATAATCTGGTTAATCATATTTTATAAAGACATACTAAAAAAAGACACCATTATTAAATTAATTAAAGCATCATTATTAGTAACTATTTTTGTAATGCCATTTATAATATTATTACTATCACAAAAAATAAATGGTAACTATATGGTTTTTGTTGATGGTTATATGTCAAATATTGATTATGTAACTTCTTTTGGTATAACAGTTAAAAACTTTTTAATCCCACTTAATGATTATAGTTGGGAAGTACCTCAGTTTATCAATTTATTAGTAATAATAAGTTCTATTATTAGTATCTATTTTTATTTTAAAAATAAGGTAAAAGATAAGAATATAACTTATTTAATAACACTACTTACAATATGCTTTATAATGTGCTTAAATATATTTCCATGGAAATTATTACCCAAAACATTATATATGATTCAGTTCCCTTGGCGCTTACAAACCTATATAGCTTTAAGTATTAGTATCATTTCGCCTCTTTGGATAAAGCAATTACCAGATAAAAAAATAAAAACTGTTGCAATCATTTTTTGTATTTTACTAGTAATCATTCAAATACCATTTACCAAAAGTACAATGAGTTATAAATATTTGTTAAATGATGAAATAGATTACAATTTAGGCATGGGTCACTCAAAAGAATATCTACCAGTTAATAGCTATAAAAATTTAGAATATTTTAATACCAAAGAAAAAACAATAAAATGTAATAACTGTAACTACATTATTAAAGAAAATAACAGTAAAAAAATGGTATTTGAGATAACATCAACAGACGAACAGATAATTGAACTTCCAAGATTATATTATACCGGATATGAATTAAGAGATAAAAATAATCACCAAGTAAAGTTTTATGAAAACTCAAATGGTTTAATTGAATTTGTAGGAAGCAATAATGAATATACGTTAATTTATAAAGGTCCTATTTTATATAGAATTTCTGTAATAACAAGTATTATTACCGCTATTACACTTATTGCTACAAACATATATATAAAATCCAAAAAAAATTAAAAGCCAAATTTCTTGGCTTTTTTTAATACTAAAATATAAAGATTTAATCACCCAGTAATAAAACAATAGTCTCATCCATTGCTAGTCTTTCTCCACTTTTTGGACTTTGACTAATTACTTTACTACCACTACCAACATACTCTATCTTCCAGTTAGTCAATAATTTTTTAGCTTCTTTTACCTCTAATCCTTCAACATTTGGAACTTCATAATATACTTTATCATCCCATGTATAATCTTTTTCTATTTGCCCCTCTTGTTTTGGAATATCTAAAGCATCAATAATATCAAGTAAAATTCTTCTTGCAATTGGCGTTGTAGTATAACTAGAAAGTAAAGCTGTATTTTTAGGATTATCTAAAGCAATATATAAAACGGCTTTTGGATCATTAGAAGGAACTACTGACATAAAACTCATAATGTAATTGCCAACTAAATATCTACCATTTTCTACTTTTTGAGCAGTTCCTGTTTTACCACCTACACGATAAGAATCAATATAAGCAGCCTTACCTCCACCTAAAGCAACAACGCTTTCTAACGCACGACGCATTTTTAAACTGGTTTCTAATGAAATTGTATTTCTAACAAATTTAGCATCATTAGACTTAATTATAGTATTAGTTTCAGGTTCTAATATATTCTTAACTACATACGGCTGATATAACTTTCCTCCATTTACTATTGATGATACTGCTGTTACTTGTTGAATAGGCGTTACACTAACCCCCTGTCCAAAAGCTGTTGTAGCAAGCTCCAACTCTCCAACTTTATCAAGAGAAAATATAATTCCTTCACCTTCACCATTCAAGTCAATTCCTGTCTTAGAACCAAAACCAAATAAATCAAGATAAGAAAAAAGTTTTTCCTTTCCAAGTAATTGGCCAAGTTTAACAAATCCCGGATTACATGAGTTCTGTAAAACTTGTAAAAATGTTTGATCTCCATGTCCTCCAGCCTTCCAGCAACCAATTCTAGCACCACTTATTATTACACTACCTGAATCATAAAAATGATCATTATCCATATCAATTAATCCTTCTTCTAAAGCAGCAGCAAATGTAGAAATTTTAAAGGTACTACCTGGTTCATATGATGCCCATATTGGTAAATTACGACTAAGTACATCCATTGTATAATTTTGATAATTATTAGGATCATAACTAGGTCTAGATGACATAGCTAAAATTTCACCAGTATTAGGATCCATAACAACAGCTAAAGCCATATCAGGATTAAAAGCCTTAACAGCATTATCAAGTTCTCTTTCTAAAGACATCTGAATATTATAATCAATTGTAAGTTGTAAATTCATTCCACTAGTTGGCGCTACATAAATATCAGAAAGCTTCAATTGGTTTCCTTTGGCATCAGAAAAATATTTTATCGCACCACTTTCACCAGTTAAATATTTATCATATTCTAATTCTAAACCACTTAAGCCTTGATTATCAATACCAACATACCCAAGAACATGGGATAATGTATTACCATAAGGATAATATCTTTTTGATTCTTTTACCAAATAAACACCAGGAAGCTCTAAACTACTAATTTGATCAGCAATTTCATAAGATAATCTTCTACCCTCAGGATGCACTCTTTCAATAGATGTAATTTTATTTACATGCTTATCCATTTCTTCTTTACTAACATTTAAAATAGAAGCCAATTTACTACTAGTATCATCTTTATCCTTAATTTGATTAGGTATTAACACTAATGATGTCGTAGTTAAATTATCAGCTAATACAACACCATTTCTATCCAAAATAAGGCCACGATCAGCTTCTATTGGCAAATCCCTACTCCATAAATCACTTGCCAAATAAGATAACTTTTCATAACTAACAAGTTGGATAAAAGCAACTCTTAATACAATAAAAATAAACATTAAAACAATAATAAAAAATACCAATTTAATTCTAGAATCTACTTTTTTAAAAAACAAAAGACTCACCTCTAAGATAAGTCTATGTTTAACTAATAAAACTAATACCTAATTGCACTTATATCTTCTACCTGTTTTTCATATAGCTCAAAAGAACCTGTTTCTCTATTAACATAAGCTATATGGTTTTTACCTAATGTATTGTTTTTAACACAATATAAGGCAGCATCAGCTTCTTTTTTCTTAATATCCCACTGTTCATCATTTTTATAACTAGAAACACCAATAGAAATAGATAATGGTAAGGATAAAATTTGTCCTAATTCAACAGTCTTTTCTTGTATATCTGCCATTTTATTTAAAATAGCATTCATATCATCAGATAAAAAGATAAAGAAAAATTCATCGCCACCAACTCTAGCTACCAAGTCTTCACTTCTAATTGATTGACGAAATAAATTAGCAAGTTCAATTAATGCTCTATCACCAGCCATATGACCATACACATCATTTACTGTTTTAAAATCATTAACATCACACATTACCATAATACAGTTTCTGCCAGATGATTTTATTTGATTTTGCATTTCATTTACAGCATTCAAATTAGAAATTTTAGTAAGTGGATCCTTTTTTAAGTTATCAAGTAATTGTTCCTTTTCTAAAAGTAAGTCTGTAACATTAATATATTCTTCTTGATAATACGTATTATTATCTTCCACAAAAGTAATAATATTCTTCTTCCAGTAACGGTTGTTATTATTATCAAAATAAACATCATCACCAAGCGGTATCATATTATAAAAATTTTCTTCCAAACGACAACTGGATTTTAAAATAGTGCCATTTTCATCTTTTATTATTAATACTATACTACTATTTTCTAAATGAAATTTTAATTCCATAATAATCCCTCTTCCTATGTATATTAATATATGCAAAATTATATTTTAGTATCCAAAAAATAGTACTACACTGTCATTAATTCATTTTCTTTTTCTTTAGTTTTATCATCTATTATTTTATTATATTTATTAACCAATTCTTGTACTTGGTTTTGAAGAGATTTTTGTTCATCTTCAGAAATTTCTTCTTTTTCAATTGCTTCGTTTGAATCATGTCTAATATTTCTAATTGAAACTTTAGCTTCTTCTGCCATAGCACGTACTTGTTTAGTTAAATCTTTTCTTCTTTCCTCTGTCAAAACAGGAATAATAATACGTATTGTTTCACCATCATTATTAGGTGTATAACCTAAATTTGATTCAAAGATTGCTTTCTCTATTGCACCTAAACAACTTCTATCAAATGGTTTAATTAGTAGTTGTCTTGCTTCTGGTACAGAAATTGTAGCAAGTTGTTTTAAAGGCGTTAAAGAGCCATAATAACTAACACTGATACCATCAAGACTAGAAGGATTAGCACGTCCAGCTCTAACTGTCATAAAACGGCTATCCAAATTCTCCATAGTTTTATTCATTTTTTCTTCTGTTAATTTAATAACATCGTTATTCATATAATTAATTCTCCTTATTAATAAAATTATAAATCAATTTTATCATTATTATATTTGTCATTCAATAGAAAAAATATTAAAAATTTATTTTTTATACTAAAAATAGAAAATAACAAAATATTCAATAAAAAAAGACCATAATGGTCTTTTCTTATCCGTTAATTTGGTTCATTACTTCTTCTGCAAAATTCTCTTGTTTCTTTTCAATTCCTTCGCCAACTTCATAACGAATCATATTAACAATCTCACAACCATGAGCTTCAGCATAAGCTTTTACAGTTTCTTTGTTTTCAGCTTTAATGAATATTTGGTCTTCTAAACAAATTTCAGAATAATATTTGTTTACTTTTCCAACTAAGATATTTTCAATTCTATCAGCAGG
>CAKOXL010000026.1 GCA_934130105.1 uncultured Bacilli bacterium
TTTTATTTCTTTTTCTTCCATACCTTTTCTCCTACCCTTATTATTTTCTATTTTCTACTAAAATTATAGTGCATTTTTTATTATCAGTCAATAAAATCACTATCAACAATAATTTTTAGATTAAAAATTATACTTTATAAACAAAGAGCAGTAAAATAGAGTATTAAAAAAACACTGAAATATCTCAGTGTTCTAACTTACTTTTTTTAATTGTTTTACTTCTTTTTTTCCTGTCTTTTTTAAAGCCATATTTATTATTTTGTCATCAACAATATTTCCAAGTGGTCCAGCTAATGGTTTAGTATCTACACTAACTAGCTTATAATATTCGCTATATGGTCTTAATGGTTTATATGTTGGAATGCTACTTACCTTATCTATACTTGCTAATTTTAATGCAACTACCTTTGACTCAATAGGTGAAGTATTTTCCATAACATCCGGATTAATGGTTTCTACGTGTCCAATATATACTTTATTGTAAATTCCCATAAAAATCACCTTTTCCCCTAAATTAAATTAGGAGAATTATTTTACTATAGAAATACCTAAGTGTCAATTAAATTTTTATGGGTATTTTTTCCAAAATAATGGTAATTATGCCTTATTATTTATTAAATTTTTTTCTTTTGGTTGACTCTTTTTGTTAGAAGTAACTGTAGTATCAAATGATAATTGTCTAATTTCACTATCATAGTTAGCTTTTTCACTACGATACTTCTTGATAGTTGCTAATAAATATTTTAATTCTTTTATTTTTTCATTATATCCTGGGTCTTTATCTAAGTTTCTACGGTAATAACTAGAAGCATATAACCATTTGGTGCAAATATCATTTAATTCTTTTTCAGCTTTCTTTTCCGTTTCTAGTAACTCTTCTTCTTTCTTGTTACTAAGTTCATCATAATCTAGAATAACTTCTGTTTCTCTAAAAAAGTTAACTGCCCTTTGGTTTTCAAACCTTACCCACTTTGATTCTATAATAAAAGGCGCCTCTACTACTTTTTCTGGTAACATTCCTAGGAATAAAATATCATTTTTTTCTACATAACATACATCATTTCTAATTACTTTCATTTTTCCACCTCTATAAATTTATAGTATCTTGATTATTATTTTATGTCAAATCTTTCTTTATAACTACAGTGCTTACATAACTCTTCTGTTACCTTACGATTACAGAAACCCATTCTCATTTTTTGATAGCGACTACTATTTATAACTTCTAATAAATCATTTTGATAAATGTTTCCTAAATTGATTACTCCATTACTATCCAAGCAACATGGTACGATAGTTCCGTCTACTAAAATAGCTAATTGATCCTTTAGGGCATAACAGTAACCATCTTCTTTATTATAGTCGTTATTAATATCAGGCCAGATGAATTCATTTGCTTTATTCACATAAGTGTGACTATTTATTTTAGTATTGTTTTCTGTTTTTATTTTTTCCACAATTTCTGGGGATAATTGATAGTGTAAAATTATTTTTTCCACTAAATTTGTGGATTTTGGTGATAGTTTTTCATTTTCCATAGTCCAAAAGCGATAAACAATATTCTTATCTTCTAGTTTATCAACAACATTAAATATTTCCTCTAAATAGTCCTTTTTTTCATTTTCGCTATGAAGTGATAAATTTATTTGGCGTATAGCCTTATGCGATAATACCTTTTCTTTTTCTTTTAATAGTGTGGCATTAGTAGTAATATTTACTTTTTTATGATATTTTTCGCATAAATTTAGTATTTCTTCTAAATTGGGATGAAGTAATGGTTCACCCTTAACATGAAGGTAGATGTAATCAGTATAGTCGTTAATTTTTTGTAATAGCTGCTCCATTTTAGTTACTGAAATATATTCCTTCATACGTTTATCTTTATTACAAAATGAGCAAGATAAATTACATATATTCGTTATTTCAACATAAATTTTTTTAAATTTTTTCATATTATTTACCAGTTCTAATTATTTTTTTAGATTTTTCAATTCCTCTTTCTAAAACATCATTTATCTCCTCGCCATATAAACTTTTTGCGGCATTATATGCTAGCATAGCAATAGTCATAGGCCCAACTGAACCAGTTGGTGGTGTAATCAATGATGCTTTATCGTATACTGAGTTGTAGGATACATCGCCAACGGTTTTGCCATCATGATTTTTATGAACGCCAATATCTACTACTATTGCACCGGAAGCTATATATTCAGCTGTTACATATTCTTGTTTGTTCATAGCTACTACTAAAACATCTGCTTTAGAGGTTATATCTTTTAGTTCTTTTGTTTTAGAGTGACATAATGTAGTTGTTGCATTTTCTAGTAAAAATAATTGTTCTAATGGTTTACCAACAATATTACTTCTATTTATTATCACCACGTTTTTTCCTATTAAATCAACATTGTATACTTTTAATAAATTGATTATGCCAGATGGCGTGCAAGGTGCTAAGCAAGATTGATTGGTAAATAGTTTACCTAAGGTAGTTGTTGTTAGACCGTCTATATCTTTTTTATAGTCTATCGTATCGAGAATTTCTCTTTCATACTTTTCTAAATCAGCTGGGAGTGGTAGTTGTATCATAATTCCATCAATACTACTATTAGCATTTAATTCATTTATATATGCAATTAAGTTATCTTTAGTGACTGTTTTAAAATGTTTACTAATAAAATCAAAATTAACTTCTCTTTCTAAAGTTTGCTTTTTCATTTTAGCATAAACCAATCCACCAAAATCTTCGCCAATAGATATATCAACAATTGTTGGTTTTTTAGATTTAGTTTCTGTATATTTTCTTAGTTCTTGATATAAAATTTGACTTACTGTTTTTCCGTCTATATTTTTATTTTCCATAAAATACCTCTTTTTAAATTTCTGATTTTAATTCAAATAATGCATCTCTTAACTGCATAGCGCGTTCGAAGTCTAATTCCTTTGCTGCTTCTTTCATTGATTCTTCTATTTCATCTATCATCTTTAATAGTTCTTTCTTATCTTTCTTCTTAGGAGATGATTGTTTTTCTTTGTTATCATCGACATTACTAATTAAGTCTCTAATTTCTTTTTTAATCGTTTGTGGAACAATACCATGTTCTTTATTATATTCTTCTTGGATTGTACGACGACGCATTGTTTCTTTGATGGCTTTACCCATACTATCTGTTATTTTATCAGCATACATGATACAATGACCACTAGCATTTCTAGCACATCTGCCAATTGTTTGAATTAAGCTTCTTTCACTACGCAAGAAGCCTTCTTTATCAGCGTCCATAATTGCTATCAAACTAACTTCTGGTATATCAATTCCTTCACGTAGTAGATTGATTCCAACAATACAGTCATATTTACCTAATCTTAAATCTCTAATAATGCGCATTCTTTCTAATGTTTTTACTTCACTATGTAAATATGCCACTTTAATATCAATATCTTTTAGGTAATTCGTTAATTCTTCTGCCATTCTAATTGTTAAAGTAGTTATTAAAGTACGCTCATTTTTCGCAATTCTATCTTTAATTTCACCAATTAAATCATCTATTTGACCTTTACTTGGTCTTACTTCAATTGTTGGATCAAGAAGTCCAGTTGGACGAATAATTTGTTCAATAAACTGATTACCAGTCTTTTCTAATTCGTAATCTCCTGGTGTTGCTGATACATAAATAACTTGATTGATTTTTTTCTCAAATTCATCAAACTTTAATGGTCTATTATCTAGTGCACTTGGTAATCTAAAGCCATACTCTACTAAATTCATTTTTCTAGCTCTATCGCCATTATACATTCCTCTTACTTGAGGAAGTGTTACATGGGATTCATCTATTACTAATAAAAAATCTTTTGGAAAGAAATCCATTAAAGTAGTTGGTGTTTCTCCCTCACCACGTAAAGCCATATGACGAGAATAGTTTTCAATACCACGGCAAAATCCTGTTTCAGTTAACATTTCTATATCATAGTTTGTACGCTGTTCTATTCTTTCTGCTGCTAGTAGTTTATTATTATCTTTAAAATATTGAATTCTATCAGCTAATTCTAATTTAATTCTTTTAACTGCTTCTATTAGTTTTTCATCACTAGTTACAAAGTGACTGGCTGGAAAAATAGTTAATGTTTTTTTATTTTGAAGAACTACTCCCGTTAGAGAATCTATTTCACTAATTCTATCTATTTCATCACCAAAAAATTCAATTCTATATCCTTTTGTATTTTCATAGGCTGGTATGATTTCTAGAACATCACCTTTTACTCTAAAGGTACCACGCTTAAAATCAAAATCATTTCTTTCATACATCATTTCTACTAGTTTCGTCATGATAGTGTTTCTTTCTACATTATCACCTACTCCTAGACTTAACATTTTATTTCGATATTCTTCTACTTCACCAATACCATAAATACAGCTTACACTAGCTACTACAATGACATCATCATAAGATAAAAGAGAGCTTGTTGCATAGTGACGAAGTTCATCTATTTCATCATTAATAGAAGAATCTTTTTCTATATATGTATCTGTAGATGGTACATAAGCTTCTGGTTGATAATAATCATAGTAAGAAACAAAATAGCATACGTGATTCTCTGGAAACAACTCTTTTAACTCTGAATAAAGTTGTCCTGCAAGTGTCTTATTGTGAGCTAAAACTAGGGTTGGTTTATTAACTTTTTCAATAACATTCGCAATCGTAAAAGTTTTTCCTGTTCCCGTTGCTCCTAGTAAAACCTGATCTCTTTTTCCTTCTTTAATTCCTTCTACTAATTCCTTGATTGCTTGTGGTTGGTCTCCACTAGGTGTATATTTTGATTCTAATTTAAACATAATGGCCTCCTTATTATGACTCATATCAACCAATAAATTCGTGTCCAATCAGCAAAAATTCGTGGCCTACCACTTAACTGATAGGTCTTTTTTTGGTTAACACGCATAGGACACACATGTCGGCCACAAATTTACTAAACAATACTAAATGTTTTCTAGTAACCTATTTTAACACTTATTTTATAATAAAACAAGGAAGCCATTTTGACTTCCTATACATTATTATCTATTACTTTTTAACTTATATTTTGGCATTTATTCATATCAGCTTGCAACTTAATTACACTTATAGCTTGAAGTATTACGAATATAACGAATATAGTCATTATAAAGCTTGCATCTAAAAATGCCATTAAGATAAATAAAGTGTTGCTTATAACTCTACCTATAAATAAAGCTGTTTCTAGTGTCAAAAAATATTCTACTTTATATTCTTTTTTGATCGTTTCAATATTAGAAAAATTAAATATATTTCTTTCCATAATTAAATCAGATAATAATTTTGAAATAGTTTGAAATAAGTTATACAAAACCACGGTTACAAAATTACAATTTAATAACATAATACATAGTAATATTATTGTAATTGGTAATGTTGAAACTAATAATTTTATATAATATTTAGGTTTAATTACTTTTACAAATAAAAATCCTATTATTATAGAAATAACGCTAAATATTGAAGTAAATATACCTAAACTTATGCTTTCAGAAAAAACTTTAATTATATATATTGTTATAACATATGATAAAGCACCCTCGGAGTAAGTTAAGCCTGAACAAATATTAGTTCTGATAATACTTTTCAATTCCGGATGTTCTTTCATAACATTCTTAAATTCTTTTAAATTAGTTTTATTACTTTTTGGAATATTATTATCTTTTAGGACTATCGATAAAACTATTTGTAATGTAACAATTATCAATAAAACTATGATTGTATTGATAAAGCCAGATTTTTCGATTAAACTTCCAAAAAACAGAGGAAATATAATAGATACAATATTTTTCCAACCATTGTAAGTTCCTAAATACTTTTCTCTATCTTTATTTTCTATACCATCAGATTCTATTACATTGTATACAGAATAATAAAAACCTTCTTCTAACCCATACAACAATCCTATTAAATAAATATAATTAACAACTTGTTCTTTTAGTAATATAATGGCTAAAAAATAAATAAAATACATCACGATACCTATTCTCATTAACCAAATTCTGTTTTTTGATTTACAATAATTTCTTGATAAGAATATTACTAACCATACTGTTACCATAGCAACTAATTTATATATTCCAAGTGGTAATATATTATTATTAGAAACATTAATAAAATACAGAACTAAAAACACATCTACAAAATTAGTTAATATACCTTTTAATAATCTTAATGAAAATAAAACCTTATAATTTTTACTTAACATTTAAATACTCCTTTAAATTTTATTTTTATCTATCATTTACTATTTAATAACTTGATGCTAAATTAATCTAAGCACTAATTTTTTTATATATTTAGTATCCATTCATTAATATAATTTATTTTAGTGTGACAATATTCACATTCATCTTTTATTACACTAATTGAATTACCACAGTTCTTACATTTAATTAACTTATTAAATACATCATGACCTATATAGTTTTTATTTTTTTCCATTAAAACATAACGATTAACTATTTTTTTCACTATTTTATTATTTTTTAAATAAATCTCTCTTACTTTGAGTTTTATTTTTATATTTAATTTTCCATTTATGACCTTAAATTTAGCATTTCTATATTCTAAAATATCAAAGTCAATTAAATCACTATACACGGTATTGCTGCTATCAAAATAATAATTTTTCATATGATAATTTAAATCATTATAAAATTTAGGAATATTAATCTCATAGCCTTTTCTTTTTAACCTATCCCAGATAATATATAAGTTTAATCTCCTTTGGTCATTATATAATAATATTGGTAGAAGCAAGAGAAGTATTAAACTTGATAGTATATATCCAAATAATATTAGTAAAAAAAACATGAATGTATAACTAAATATCGTTATAAATATAGAATCTTGTATAATACCATTTTGTAAAAATACAATTATGCTTGTGCAAAGTGCAAATAATAAAATAAAAGTTTTTATAAAAACTTGAGTATTTTTATCTAATACTTCTTTTAATTTTACATTATGATATGTTTTTCTTTCTTTATAATCTATGTTGAAATTAGTTCTGCAATATGGGCAACCATTTATAAATTCATTAGGATTTCCTGTATTACCACAACTTGGACACTTCATTACATCATCTTGATCTAAAAATGCATATAGATACTTAATATTTTGGTTATAGCCAGATACTTCACCTATTTTTTTATTTTCTAAATAATACTCTTTTTTTAATAATGAGCAATTAATAATATTATGTTCGTTTTTACCATTTGATTGTTTTATATATACTTTTTTAAAATCTTTTATACGTTTTTCATAATATTCTTTAATAATTACATTTTTATCATCTAATCTTTTATTAAATTTATTTTCACTAATCATCATACCACCAGTATAATTATACTATTAGGCTTTTTATTTAGCAAATTTAAAAATTATTAATAACTTTAATTTTATATTAGACTTCATAATAAAAAGTGGAACATATTTTTATGTTCACTTCTATATTTCATTTCATTTTTTTATTTAGTATACCAAGTTTGATATGTTCTACTTGGGAATGAAATAACACTTTCAGCACCTTTAAAGCCTTGACTAAATTTCTTGGCTGTAAATGCTACATATTTGTTCCAAGTACTACAATTATTATCACCATATAAACGACATGGCCATACTTCTAAATGGAGATGAACGCCAAATGCATAACCGCTATCACCCATATAACCTAGTATCGTGTTTGAATTTACTTGCATTCCTTCTTTGATACCAGAAGCATATCTACTTAAATGGCCATATATAGCTGTATAATATGTACCATCTGTAGTTCTATATTGTACATTTATGCAGTTTGCACCACTTGAATCTTTCCAAATACTTGTAATTATTCCATTTCCAATAGAATATAGTGGTGTATTTCTACCTAGTGAACTTCCTATATCCGTTCCTCTATGAAAACTTCCCCAACGATAACCAATAAAACTAGTTACATAACCATTTTTTATTGGTCTTGAGAATGTTGCATTACTACTTGTTACAGCACAATCTCTTCCTATAACATCGCTACGGTTACTACATCCCTGTGATTTATAATAACTAACTAATTTTTCTTTTTCTTGTACCTGTTGTTCAAGGCTTGGTGATAAATCGCCAAGTTTAGCTATCGAATTAGTTAATTTAGCTATTTCATCATTTAGCTTAGTTATTTTGTTTTCATAACTAGACTGTTTATTTGATAATTCTACTTTTCTCTTTTCATTATTATTAATTAATTCTTCTAATTCCTTAATTGTTTTATCATTATACTCAGTAATTTGTTCTACTATTGATAAACGATATACCATATCAGTAATAGAATCACTTCCAAATACGTACTCTAGATAAATATTTTCTCCCTGACTTACTTGATAATATGAAATTAAGTCTTTTGTTTGTTGGGTTTTTTCTTCTATTTCATTATTTGCATCAGCTATTTGTTGTTGTAATGTTACAACTTCATTTCCCATTTTTTCTATTTCTGATTTTAGATTTTTTACAGTACTATTATTATCTATAATTTGATTATTTTTATCATCTATTTGTTGGTTGTTGGCATCTAATTCTTTTTTAGCTTTAGCTAAGTCATCTAATACTTGTCCATAAGTTAAATCTGCCGCATTAACAGTTGTTGGTAAGATTAAAGCAAGTATTAAGACTGGTAATAATTTTATAATAAATGTTTTTTTCATACTTTTAGATACTTTCTAACAGCCTGATAACTACCAATCATACCAACAACTACACCTATTACTAATACAACAAGTGAAATAATATAGATAAATGGTTCTGGAGTAATTAGTTTTATTAATGGTGAAAAAATTTGTCCACCAAAATGTTTATATACTGCATAATAACCATATATAATTACTAGTATTGGAATTATTGAACCAATTAAGCCAAGTACCATACCCTCAATCACAAAAGGCATTTTAATAGAGAAATTACTTGCACCAACTAATCTCATAATAGATATTTCTCTTTTTCTTGAAAAGATGGTTAACTTTATTGTGTTTATTATTAAGAAAACAGTTACGATAATTAAAAGAACTACTGCTAAAATGGTTCCTTTTTCTAACATTTTAAATGCAGCTAGGAATTTATTAATCATTGTCTCGCCATAATTTACAGAGTCTACTCCCTCTATTTTTTTTATTTGTGATGCTGTATTTTCTATTTTTTCAATATCATCTACTTTTACCTGAAATGTATCTTTTAATGGATTAGTCTCATCTTGCCAATCTTTCATAATTGATTCTAATGTATCTGATGAAGATTGCATTTCATTTTTTATACTATCTTTAGACTTATATTCAATAGATGAAATATTTTCAATTTGATCTAACTTAGCACGAATTACATTTATTTTATCAGATTGTACTTCTCTATTTACAAATACAACAATTGTTACATCTTCCTTAATCATTTTGGCAAAATTATCAACATTTAAGGAAGCTAGCAAAGCAATAGCTACAATAATTAAAGTAATGCTAATACAAGAAATAGAAGCAAGAGATAAAGAAAAGTTTCTAAAAACACTCTTGAAGGCATCTCTTATACTTCTTCCAAACATTCTAAATGGCTTCATTATTATACTTTCCTTTCTCAATATCACTTATTAATCTTCCATCTTTTAGAGTTATAACTCTTTTTTTCATTTTATTTACTATATCTTTATCATGAGTTGCCATAATTATAGTTGTACCTAATGTAGTATTAATCTCTTCTAGTACTTTCATAATTTCCATGCTTTTTTCTGGATCTAGATTACCTGTTGGTTCATCACATAGAAGTAATTTTGGTTCATTAACAATGGCACGAGCGATTGCCACTCTTTGTTGTTCTCCTCCTGATAACTGATCCGGATAATTTCTAATTTTACCTTTTAACCCAACCAGTTCCAAGGCACGTAATACTTTTTTATTAATTTCTTCTTTTTTAGTACCAATTACTTCTAAGGCAAAAGCAACATTTTCATATACCGTAGATTTAGGTAGTAATCTATAATCTTGGAAAACAATACCAAGCTTTCTTCTTAATTTATAAACTTTACTATTTCTTAATTTAGCAACATTTAATCCACCAACAATTATTTCTCCTCGTGTTGGCTTTTCTTCTCTATAAAGCATTTTGATTAAAGTTGATTTACCACATCCAGTACCTCCAATTACAAAAACAAAATCGCCTTTTTTTATTTTTAAATTTAAATCATAGATTGCCGTAACTCCATTTGCATATTGTTTCGTTACATCTTTGACTCTTATTAATTCCAAAATATCACTTCCTTACTATACATAGTAATTATATCATAGTTTTAGATATTTTTTATTATTTTTTAAATGGCAATTGTTGGAATAAGTTTATTTTGTATGATAATAATCATTTTTAATCCATGTCATTATTAATTCTACGATATAATTAATTTCATCATCAGTAAGATCTCTGTTAGACTCTATTTTGTGCCATTTGTATAGACAGCCTCTACAACATGTAGCCGTTGCGTGTTGTGAAATAAATACGGGATGTCCATGCATTGGAGTTTGTTTACCATCATTTAAAATAGTAGCTGGTGCTAATCTAGTTTTAACAAAATCATAAGCATGTTCTTTTATTTTTTCTAAGCCCTTTTGTTCAATATACTTTCTTTCCTTTTCTTTTAAGTGGAAACTACTTCTAAATTTTGATTTAGATAATTTTATTAATATATCATTTATTTGTTGCTTCATCATATTTTATTACTTCCTTCTTACCTTGATAATATCGCAAGTATTTAATTTGCCAATTAGTAGTGATGAGTTAGGATCATGATTCATATAGTTTATATTAACACTTTTCTCATCATAATTTGCATAACAGTATCTGCAAAAGTGTTTACAGGTATTGTATGACCCTATATCTACCATTTCAATGCAACCGCAATTTCGTGATTTCCATTTCTTAAAATTAGTAGTACCAGTTAAATAAAAAGCTAGATTGCCATCTAAACAACATTTATTTATGAAACCATATTGTACTAAATTTTCTTTTTCAAAACAGGTTTGAACTGTCATGTTATGCTTTTTGGCACTGTTTGCTAAATTGATACCTATTTCTTTATAATCATCTGGAGTTAATTCTCTAGGGCTTAATTTATCTATATTATTTTTAACATTTTTGTACTCATCAACAAAAGATATAATAATATGTTTCACGTAACCATCTAATTGCTCGCAAAGTTTGTTAAAAGCCTTAATATGATACGAAATAGTATATTTATCATTAATAATAATTGGGTCATATCTAAGGTATATGTTTTCGCTACCTATAACTTGGGAAATTTTCTTTGTAGCTTCTATTATTTCTACCTTATTAATAACACCTGGTTCAAAATCTTTGTGATATGGTGTGATAGTAACATGGAATAAAATCGGCTTTTTTATTTCTTTTATCTTATCTACAATAGGAACCGGATTTTTTGTGCAAAATAATATAGCATCAACATCATCAAAGTATATTCTACTTACTTGTTTGGGATAAAAGGGATTTCTTACATCAACATAGCCTTGTCTATATCGATTCATAAACCATTCCATATAAAATGCTACTATGTCACATCTACCACTAACATTTAATATCATATGTGTACTCCTTATTATGTAATTATTCTTTGTTTTGTATTTATTTAATAATAATAAAACAAACTCTTGTTCGTCAATAGATTCTATATAAAAAGTTAACTTTAATAATTAAAAAAAGAACAAATTAGATTGTTCTTTAATTTATAGCTGTGCCGTTTACGTATAGCTTATAGCCGTTAAAATTAATGTTACTATAAGTAGGATCACTATCATTTAATAATGTAATATATGAATCACCAGTTAACGTAATAGTAGAATTTTTATCTAAAGTAACAGCAATACTCTTGGCTGAATTATCACTATTAATAGTTCCTTGATAAGTAGAATTTTCTAAATTTAAACTTAAGGCTGAAATAGAATCTACTAAAATATTTCCTGCTAACTTTTGATTTTTGGCATTTAATGTTACAGTGCCACCGTTACTGCCATCATTACCCCATTCGCTAGTTTTTCCTATACTTAATAAAATGTTACTGCCAAAAATAAGATTTGTGTTTTCTAGATTGATAATAGCACTTGTATTGGTAACAAAAAACATAGGAGCTGTTTGATAGTATTTAGAGTCTTTTAATATTTCTAAAGTAGAATTTTTACTTGTGAAATTACCAGTACCATTTGATGCATCACCTGATGCAGATTGGTATATCATAACACCAGCATTATCAACATTGTTTCTATTTCCTGCTCCACTTGCTGAAAGAGTAGAATTTAAAATGCTTGCTGAGTTTTTACCTTCTACCACAACCATTTGTGAGTTATTTGCTACACCTTTTGTATTGGTAATGGAAATAAGGCCTGTAGAATAAATAAGTGGAGAACCTTTTCCATTTGTTTCTAATTTAGAATCTGTAACAGTAACGGTTCCTTCTCCTCTATCGGTTGCTAGAGTTGCACTAGATGCACCACTTGTTTTAATATTTACATTATTAGCTATAATTTCTCCACCATAAGTTGCATCTAACCCACGACTAGAAGAAGATCCTGTTGTTGTGATTGTAGAATCGCTAATTGTAATCTTGCTATCTTCTCCTGTTGAAAATACTGCGTTACTTCCTTTAGCATTTGTTGTGATATTAATATTTTTAATAGTAGCAGTTGATGATTTGGTAACTAAGATACCAGCATTAATACCATAAAACTCAGATTCTTCAGTATTAGTAGTATCTCCACTTTTAGTAATATCTGCATCTTCCAAAGTAAGGTTTCCACCATTTTTTACTAAGATAGCACTTTCATCACTAGTAGTAGATGTATAAGTATCAGTAAGTGTTTTGTCATCTTCTACTACTACATTACCAGTAGCTTCTATACTGCTTTCATTACTTGTTGGATTCCCATTTGGTTTAGTATTACTAGATATCGTACTTGCTAAAAAATACTGATTAGTAACAAAAACCATACCTCCTACTAACACAATACTAGTAAGTAAGGTTGCTAAGATATAAATTATTTTCTTATCACTAGTAGATAAAGTTTCCTTAAAAGATAACTTATTAGCTTTTGACATTATCAAATAGATAACAGTAATACTAATTAGAAGGGCTTCTACTCCAAAAATACAGTAATATACAGTAGTTAACTTAGTTGCATCATTTTTATTAGAAAAATCATTTTTTCCCATACCGCCTAAATCGTTAGGTGGTGTATTTTGATTACTAGAATCATTACCATTCATATTAGTATCATCTTTTTTATCAGGAACATTTCCATTATTTTGACTAGATTCATTATTATTTGTTGTTTCACTAGAAGATGGATTGTTTTCTTTTTCATTAGAAGAATTTTTATCATCTGGCGGCGTCATTTTATTATCACTTGAAGTATTATTATCAGGTGGCGTCATATTATCACTTGGTGCATTTTTATCATCTGGTGGCGTCATGAAAGAATTATTTCCCATATTTTGATTATTATTAGAGAAAGTATTATTATCTTTCAAATTATTTTTAGCATAATCCATGGTGAAGTAAACTCCTCCGAGTAAAAGGAAAACAAATAAAATCATTAAAACATTCTTTAAACTTCTTTTCATTTTTTCACCTCACTATTAGTTATAAACACTAAATGTGAAGTCTATGTGAAAAAAGCTATTTTTTTAAAATTCTACATATGAATTAGTATTATATAGGTTGCCATTAATTTCTAAATAGATAGAATATTTTCCTTTTAATCCCTCTTGATTAATATATTTCGCAATACGAAGACCATTACTATCTTCTTCAGTATTTAAATCTACACATAAGGCTGTATAAGGTTTTTTACTAATTCTTGTATAATAATAATTTGATACTAAATTTTGATATAAGACAATATTTACCTTATCACTTTTTTCAAATGTACCAGTTACTACTAGTCTATCTACTTCTTTTGATAACTCTATATTGTATTTAGAATATTCATCATCTATTTTTTTACTATTTATAATAGGGCCCACTTTCTTCTTAGTAATTTCTGTTTTACCAAGACTACCTAAACGATTTGCTTTTCCTAAAGTAAAGTTTTCGCCTTCACTATATAAGCTCATTTTTTCTACACGATAATTATTGGTAGGAAGTATAATTTCAAATATTACTTCGTTATCTAGTAACTCTACCGTATCTGATACTAGTTTTGCACCTTTACTAAATCCTGCGGGTTGGTTAGAATTTTTGCCATCTACATAAACGATACCACCAGAATGAATGATATAGTGGTTTTTATCAAGATAGTCAACATCAGATATATAAGGAGAATAAAAGCTACTTCCTCGTTCTTTTCCATATTCAAAAACCTGTTCTATCGTCATATTTTCAGTATCAATCTTATACATAACGCCTCTACTATAACTATTAGAAGCATCAACATATTCGTCTTTATTTTTAGATTTATTATTTCCATTATCAAATAAGAAAACATATCCTTCTGGTGTAATCATAGCAGCATGTTGACTCCATTGCCATTCAAAATTATCACCAACAGGAGTAAAGAAATATTTTTGGTACTCACTACTCCAATTAGTAGAATCTCCTATAATCCAGTTGAGTTCTCCTGTTTGATAGCTAATATTGATAACAGCATCTTGATGTCTTCCTGATAAAGTAATGGAATCTGTCTTTTTATCATACCAAACCGAATTATTATGAAACCAATCGTAACTTGTATAATTTTCACTTTGCCCGTCTTCCATGTTTAAAACTTTTTTTAAATCAAAAGTCCTGATAACCTTACCAGTTGTACGGTCTAATTCCACAATATAATCTTCAACTGTCCCGTCTTCATTATTGAAATCATCACTTGCTACTAATAAGTTACCATTTTCCATTTCATAATAGTCATGATGATATCCACCTTCTAAACTAAATTCGGTATAAATTTTACCAAGTAAATCAATTTCATATAATCCCGTCATATAGTAAGGATTATTAATTAATCTTTCTGTACTAACTAATAAATGTCCGTTTTGTAAACGATCTATTTTCCATAGTGCATAATTTGTTAGGTACCATCTAACGTCACCATTAACATCATATGCTACTGTATAACCACTACTAGATGGGGTATAAAAATATAAATCGTTTGTAAGTTTACTTTTATCAGCTTTGATACTAGTTGGGAGTATCATATTTTCTGGAAGTTTTTCTGTTTGAATGTAAATTTCTTTTTCTTCATCACCACATTCAATGATGATTTTGTTGTTAGAATCAGCATATAAACCATAAATTGGTAAATAATGCTCTTTGGCTTTAGAAAAAGTATGTGTATAAGTAGTTAGTTTATCTTTACCAGTTATGGTAACTTTTACATCTAGCTCTTTTTCTGTTTCAAATAAAACTAAAGCAGTAAGTGGTGAATTTCCATAAGGATTTAAAATAATATTAGGATTATCTAAAGTATAACTATTTATTTTAAACTCCTTTTCGATTTCATATTCACTATCTACCATACTTACCTTTTCTGTTAATTCGTTATGGCTAGTTGCCGTTTGGTTTAATATAAATAAAGTACTAACCATGATGAGTGCTACTGATAAAATAGTAGCTATCTTATAATTTTTTTTCATAATTATTCCTCCTGTCACTATTATTGCCTAAAATTTATAATACAAGCAAGCAACAAGAGGTTGAAAAAGACTCAACCTAAAGTTGAGTCTAGTTTTAACAGTTATCTTCTAAAAGTAGAGGAATCGTATAAGTAGTTAATTTATCTTTGTCTTGTAAATGAAGTTCAATGTATAAATTAAACTTTGTTAGTACCTTACAAGACTGATTATAATTATCTACACTAATTTTTAATTCTTTTAAATATTCTTTGAGTGTTAAATTACTTTCTTTTTTGCCAGCTACAACTTTCGTAATTTTATATTGATAATCTTCAAATACATAATAATTTAATTCCTGATAAATAGTATCATCTTCTTCTAAAAATTCAATATTAGAAATATAAAGAGATGTTTTATCTTGATTATAAGCAACACTACCCGTAATTTTAAAATGCGTATCACTAGTAGTAATCATCTTAAAATCAAAGTTATCATGCTTAGGTATCAAAAAAGAAAGCATAAAAAATAGAAATAGTATGATAAATAAAGAAAAAATAGTAATTACGAAGTATTTTGTTTTTGTAGTTTTTTTCTTACTTGTTTCTCCTTTTTCATTTAATAAAGTATCAAGTGAAATATTATAATCACTACAAATTTGTTTTAGTAAATTAATATCAGGAAGGTTTTTACCATTTTCCCATTTACTAACAGCTTGGGGAGTAACATAATATTTATCAGCAAACTGTTTTTGTGTTAACTTACTATCTTCTCTTATCTTTTTAATCGTATCACTTATATGCTTTTCATTCATATTACCCCTCCGATACTAATCATAATGGTCTAAAAAGCTTTCGTAGTTACCATCTTTTTTGGTTCCTAAAACACAGTTCAAATTGACATTATCTAAACTTTTGAAAATGTTATGGTCAACTTCTTTATTGGTTTTACGAAGATTCTTAATAAGTTCTTTCATTTCTTTTCTTTTACTAGT
>CAKOXL010000027.1 GCA_934130105.1 uncultured Bacilli bacterium
AGCACCTCCTCAATTTGTTCTAATGCTTCTTTTGTTGTTAATACAACATCTGCATAACTTAAATCTAATACATTTAATTCACTTGGTTCTAATAATGCAATATTTCTTAAGTTACGAGAAGCTAAAATTAAATTTTCTTCTAATTCTTTTACAACGATTAATACTTTTTTATCAGCTAATTCTAATGTATTAAGCATAGTAGTCATTTCTTTAGTTTTTGGTGTAGCTATAGATAAAGAATCAACTACTACTAATTGTTTGTTGTTATATACATTTAAGAAAGCTGTTTGTAAAGCTAATCTTCTTTCTTTTCTATTTTGTTTCTTTGAATAATCTCTTGGAACTGGAGTACCATATCTTCCTCCACCTACCCATTGTACAGAACGGATAGATCCTTGACGAGCATGTCCTGTTCCTTTTTGACGCCATGGTTTTCTTCCACCACCGCTTACTTCACTACGAGTTTTTGTTGAGTGAGTTCCTTGTCTTAATGATGCTCTTTGTAAAATAATGGCATCATATAAAACTTTTTCATTTGGTTCAATGCTAAGTAATTCTTTGTTTAATTTAATGTCCTTTAGTTTTTCCATCTTTAATTCCTCCTTTCACTACAATTTAAAATTTTTAATTATTATTTAATCTGCAGTGATTATTCGCTTACTTCTTCTTGAGTTTCTTCAGTTACTTCAGTTTCTGCTACTTCATTAGTAGCTTCAACTGGTGCTTCAACTACTTCAACATAAGAAATTAATTCTTCAGTTTCGTTAATTTTTTCACCTTTTTTAACTGATGTTCTAATCATAACTAAAGATTGTTTAGGACCTGGTACATTACCTTTAACTAAGATAACATTATTTTCTAAATCAACATCTACAACTTCTAGATTTTGAATTGTACATGCTACATTACCCATATGTCCTGGTAATTTTTTACCTTTTAATACGTGCATTGGTAACAATGTACCTAATGAACCAACACCTCTATGATATTGAGAACCATGTCCCATTGGTCCACGAGATTGGTTATAACGTTTAATAACACCTTGGAAACCTTTACCTTTACTAACTCCGCTTACATCAACGATTTCTCCTTTTGTAAATAAGCTAGCGTCGATTACTTGTCCTAATGTGTAATCATTAACATTTACTCCCCTGATTTCTCTTAAGAAGCGCTTAGGTTCTGTATTAGCTTTGTTTGTATGACCAATTTTAGCTTTGTTGCTTACTTTTGCTCTTACTGTTTCGCATCCTAATTGGATGGCATCATATCCGTCTTTTTCAACTGTTTTAATTTGAGTTACAACATTTGGTTCAACTTCAATGACTGTAACAGGAATTAACTTACCGCTTTGAGTAAAAACTTGAGTCATTCCTATCTTTTTCCCTAAGATTCCTTTCATTTTACTTTCCTCCTAATTAATTTTGTTCAACTTTAATTTGAATATCAACACCGCTTGGTAAATCTAAATGTGCTAATGCATCAATAGTTTCCTTGCTTGGGTTCTTGACATCAATAAGTCTCTTATGCGTACGCATTTCAAATTGTTCACGACTGTCTTTGTATTTGTGTACAGCACGTAAAATAGTAAACTTTTCAATTTCTGTTGGAAGTGGTACTGGTCCACTAATTTCTCCACCAGAACGTTTTACAGTTTCAACTATCTTTTTTGCAGCATTATCTAGAATTCTATGATCATATGCTTTTAATCTTATGCGAACTTTGTCTTTTGACATTTTGAATCCTCCCTTCGCCTATATCTAGTATAGACTTGCTCCGTGTAAAAAACCTGAATTTATCAGATAAGTTTTAACAACTTAACCTGGTGTATCAGCAACCTCACACATCTAAGCAGCCACACAGCTAAAAGTATACCACAATATATACAAAAAAAGCAAGTGTTTTCGCAATTATTTTTTAACACCATGCTTTTCTAAAATCTTAACTTGATCGCTAGTATATAATGATCCATTTACTAAATTTTCTAATGAAACACTTAAATTTTTTACTTTGACTTTAGGAATCTTTATTCCTTCAATATCATAACTAAACATTGATGCATCACTACCATAAAATACAATTAATAAATTAGAATGGTAATTACTATTATCTCTATCAAATAAATAACTATTTACTTCACTATCATTAACAAAGAAATTATCTTTATCTAATATTGATTGCTTTATTAAACCATTTTCATATATTTCATCACCAATAGCTTCAGAAATAACTATACGTTTTGCTAAATTATTATCACAATTAAGTAAAGCTGGTTGTTTAGATAAACAATTTTCTAAACCGATTTCTACTAAAGAAGCAATAAAATCATTCAAATCAGCTCTACCTAACATAGTTAGATCATCTATTTTGCTAATATTAATAAGATAGCTTTCTAATAAATAAACATTAACTTTAATAATACTATTATCAACTAATAAAATACTTTTATCTTTAAGATCACGAATATTTACTTTCTTTTGCACAAGCAAATTAATATTTCTTCTAAGATTTTCTAAAGCTTTTTTATCACTATAAATATTTAAATTACTAGATAACATTTGAAAATCAATATACCCTTTTTTAATAAAAGCATTTATCTCTTCTATTACTGATATATCAGTATAGGAACAAATTATTACCTTATCATAACTACTAAAATCAAGACTACGTAATAACCTCATTTTTTCCTTTATAACATCAAGTGGAATTTCTAAAAGTTTTGATTTAATATCTTCTTCTAACATTAGAAAATTAATACCAAAAGTAGAAAAATAATTAACATACTTACTAATAGAGTTTTTATCTTTATAAGAATATTCATCATACAACGCTTTATAATAACGCATATTATGTTCATATATATATTCTAAACATAAAAACTTAATATCATCATCAAGTACACTATCCAAAATAGTATCTATATCAGTTATTTCATCTTTTTTATTTTCTCTTGCTAAAATTTCTTTTAACTTAATATAGCGGTAAAGTTTTTTCGTTTGAATCTTAACTTCACTTTTTAATTTACTATAATAACTAAATAAATCCAAAAAGTTATCTTCAAAAACTTTTACATCAACTAAATTTTTTAATATGTTATCAATAATTTTTACTTGACTCATTTCTATTATCTTTGACTCTAAAAGCGCATTATCTTTTACTTCTTCTTTTTCACTATCAGAGGATGCTATTTTTAATTTTGCATCAAGACGGGCCCTACATTTTTCTTTTTCTCTTTCCCCATCAGCTACAATTAATATTAAATTTAGATTAATACCTTTATTAATAGATCTTAAAAACATAGTGAGATCAATAAAATGAAAAAATTCTTCACAATTCTTAAAATCAGTTTGTAATGATTCATTAATCCTATTTAGGAAAATATCAATATTCCTACTATTAATAGTATCAAATGATTTTCTTAATGAATTCCCGAAAGTTAGTAATGATTTTAAATCAAAACCGGCCTTTTTAACAGCAGCAAAACGTTTAAAATCATCACAAAGATCACAACTAGTCGTTACTGTATCCATTGAAAAAGAGTTAAAATATCCAATGAATTTATCGACCTCAGTAGCTAAATCATCAAAATTTCTTTCTCTATCAATTTCAAGCAAAAAAGCAAGCATTAACTCTTTGACAGTAATATTAAGAAGTGTATGTGGAGCTTTTTTGTTAAACTTTTGAAAAAAATCATCTAAAAATTCAACTCTTTTATTTTCTTGTAAAGAAGAAGATAACTCTCTAGTTTTATTTTCTATTTTATCTAATAATTGATTATACTTAAATTCCACTAAAACCACCACCCTTAGTTGTTTTTACCAAATTTTTAGTTGATAACCCATCTAATAGCCTAGTTTCAATTTTATAATTTCTATCAAGAAAATCACTACTTTTAATCATTTCTAATAAACACGGTTTATTTCTTTTATAGTAATCAATTCTACTAGTTAAAGATTCACGATACATACTATCATTATCACATTTTTTAGTAAAGATACTAATAATTACATAACAATCTGTACCAATTCTATCAAATACAACTCTAGTCTTAAAGTCCTTAACTTCACTTATACCATTTCCATCACTTAACATCTTTACATTTTTAAAAGTGCCATTTTTTATGGACATCAATAGATTTCTAAAAGTTTCATAATACTCATCTGGAATAGAATATAAATCACTTTCAGCATATATAGAACCACTTGGTGTTTCTAAAAATATAAGCTTGTTATTAGTAGCTAGGGACTTTTCTATCTGTGTTTCCTTTTTCTCCACCTGAACAAAATTAATTGCTTCAATAATTTCATGAATTTTTTGCTTTTCTTTACCTATTTCATCAACTAGTCCTTGATCATTTATAATGTCATTATCTAATAGCATAACATCTAATTCATGAATTTCCTTAAATAGTTCTAATTTTATTCTATTAACGATATCAATATATTTTTTATTTTCACGACTTGGCAAACTATTTAATACCGCATTGACAACATCTTCATAGCTTAATGCTTTCTTTATTTCTGATTGCATATTATTATAATAATATAAATACTCTTCTTGTGATGTTTTTTCTATTGTATCAGAATCAACAATAGTAGATGTGCTATCATTACTTTTAGAAGTAACATTACTAGAATGAATAGCTTTATCAAGTTCCTTAATGCTATTTCTTATGATATTAGCTCTGCCAATATTATACCTAATTACTTTCTCCATTTCATCAATTGATGAATTATCATCTATATATATAAATAGCTTATCCATAAATACACCCCCTCAACTAGTGCCGTATTATAACACAAGATGAGTTTTATATCAATAAAATTTAATTCAAAAAATAAAGGTGGGCTAATACCCACCAACACTTAATTACAAATTAATATATATTTTTTAAAGATTTATTAAGTTGTCTTTTAATATCTCGTTCCTTTATACTTTCACGTTTATCATAATCTTTTTTACCCTTACATAAACCAAGTAAAACTTTAGCTCTACTCTTAACAAAATATATTTTTAATGGAACTAATGTATAGCCCTCTAACTTTATCTTATCACCAAGTTTGCGAATCTCAGATTTATGCATTAATAACTTTCTGGTCCTAGTTTCATTGTGATTAAAAATATTTCCTTCCTTATAATGACTAATAAACATATTAAGAAGAAATATTTCTCCATTCCTAACAATACCATAACTATCTTTAATATTAGCCTTACCATCACGAATAGATTTAATCTCTGTACCAGTTAAAACAATACCACATTCATATTCTTCTTCGATAAAATAATCATGTCTAGCTACTCTATTTACTATTTCCACTGTAATCACTCTTTCCTATTCTGCTATCTCCATGAATAGCTATATCCATATACTTATTATAATACGTTTTATAATTTGGTAAAAGGGATTCTGTTAATTTTGAATAAGGATAAACCTTAAAATTTCCGCGATAACCTTTTTTATTATCACTATATGTATAAGTTAATTCACTACTAACATTATCAAGTACAATATCACCATTATTTTTTTTGATAACATCAACAGATACCATAAGTCCAGTTAGTTTTTCAATTCCCCTTTGTCCTGATATAAAATTACCAAGTGAATAAATAACCAAAGTATTATCTATAAATTCAATAGGTTCTACAACATGAGGATGATGCCCAATCACAATATCAACACCCAAACTAGCTAAGTAAGAAGCAATCTCTTTCTGCTCACTAGTTGGAGTAAAAGAATATTCCTCTCCAAAATGCATAGCTACCATTAACAAATCTACTCTATCTCTAACACTTTCAATATCCTTTTTCACAACTTCACTATCATAGCGATTTAGTAAATAAGTTTTCCCATTTGGTATACTAAGACCATTTGTCCAACAAGTATAAGATAAAAGTGCATATTTAATTCCATTTTTTTCTTTTACAACAATCTTATTCCTATCTTCCATACTAGAGTAAGAACCAGAGACATAAACATCTTTCGTTTTCCAATAACTAGTAGAATTTAAAATGGCTTGTTCACCACGGTCTAATGTATGATTATTAGCTAAAGATACCAAATTAAAGCCAGCATCAACAAAAGCATCTCCAACTTCATATGGAGAATTAAAACGTGGATAACTAGATAATCCAAGTTCACTACCGCCTAAAATAGATTCCTGATTATAAAAAGCTAAATCATAAGAAGAAATAATTGGTTTCATTTCCGATAACATAGAATTAAAATCATATTTACCATTATGATAAGCATCACTATATACAGCACCATGAATTAAACCATCACCAACCATGACTAGTGATAGTCTAGCTTCTTTAGGAATCGTAGTATCCATCTCACTAGATACATGATTCTTACTACTTAAAAAATAAACATTACTACTATAAATCAACAAAATAGACAAAAAAAGAGTAACAACAAGTATCAAAACATTCCTAATTATTACTCTTTTCATTTTATATCAACTCTATTTCTTCTTTATCTTTATCATGATTTTCTTCTACTTTTTTCAGTATCTCAAAATCAATTGTTTCCTCTTCCTTAGAAGCTCTAACCACTTTTACGATAACTCTATCTCCCATTGCATATTTAGTCTTTGTCTTTTCACCAGTTACACTCATACTCTTTTCATCATAATGGAAAAATTCTTTTAAATCAGCTAGACGGCATAATCCCTCAATTAAATTATCTAACTGAACAAATATACCAAAGTTAGTAATACCAGATATCATTCCTTCAAATTCTTCTCCTATATGATCTTCCATATATTCAGCCATTTTCATATCATCAACTTCACGTTCACAATTAACACTAGCTCTTTCACGACTAGAAGCAATATCAGCAACAATTGGTAATTTTTCCTCCCAATGACTAATTGTTTCACTACTTAAATCATGTTGAAATAAATAGGTACGTAAAAGTCTATGAACAGTAGTATCTGGATATCTTCTAATTGGCGAAGTAAAATGTGTATAACACTTACTAGCAAGTCCATAATGTCCCAAATTTTCAGGCTTATAAACTGCTTTTTGCATACTACGAAGCAATAAACTAGATAAAATCTTAAACTCTTTTTTATCCTTTAAGAAATTAAGTAACCCCTGTACTGCTTTGGGATTATTATCTTTCATGTTTCCCTTATAAACATAACCAAGTGTACCTATATAAGATAAAAAGTCATGAATTCTTTCTTCCTTTGGTACTTCATGAACACGATAAATAAATGGAAGTTCCATATAGAAAATATGAGTAGCAACGCATTCATTCGCAATAATCATAAAGTCTTCTATCATGTTTTCGCCAACTCCACGATCTCTTAACACAATATCGGTAGGATGACATTTATCATCAACAATTATTTTAGCTTCATCTACATCAAAATCTAAGTACCCACGATTAATTTTACTTTTACGTAAAATCTTAGCTAACTCGCCCATCATTCTCAAATCTTTTTCAAATTCTTCATAACCACTAGGTACGATATTATTTTCTAAAATACTATTAACATTTTTATATGTCATCTTTTTACGTGATTTAATGAAGCTCTCAAAAATATCATAGTTAACTATTTTGCCATTATTATCAATTTCCATAACACAAGAGATGGCTAAACGAATCTCTCCCTCATTTAAAGAACAAATACCATTAGAAAGTTGATGAGGTATCATAGGAATAACACGATCAACTAAATAAACACTAGTACCTCTATCCATAGCATTAACATCAAGTGCTGAACCTTCTTTTACATAATAACTAACATCAGCAATATGAACACCCAATTCATAATTACCATTTTCAAGCTTTTGAATAGAAACAGCGTCATCAATATCTTTAGTATCATCGCCATCTATCGTAAAAATTACCTTATCAGTTAAATCACGTCTTCCAATTTTATCTTTTTCACTAACTGAACTAGGAATATGCTTTAATTCTTCAATTACCTCATCTGGAAAAGTATCACTAATATTATACTTATAAACAATTGATAAAATATCTACACCAGGATCATTCTTATGACCTAAAATCTTTACAACTTCACCTTTATAAGTATTGCCATCAACCTGTGATAGTAATCTAACTTGAACTTTATGCCCATCTACTGCTCCATGAATAAAATCAGGTTCAATAATAACATTCATTTTTAACTTATCTTCATCTAAAATCAAATGTCCTATCTTATCTTTTAAATAAAATTCACCAACTACAAACTTTAACTCACGATCTAAAATTTTTAAAATTCTACCCTCTAACTTATTCTTTTCTTTTCTACCAGTAACTTCAGCTACTACTAAATCATTATGTAAAGCTCCATTCATATTAGATGCATCAATATAAATATCTTCTTCATCTGGAATTTCAACAAAACCAAATCCTTTTCGGTTAACTCTTAAAATACCCTTCTTTAAAGGGCTTCTATCAAAAGTCATATAATTACCTTTATTGGTTCTATAAATTGTATACTCAGAACACATTTTGTTAATAGTATCTTCCAACTCACGAAAATCATCGCTTGTTTTTAATTCAAGCAAATGATCTATTTCCTGAATACTTAAAGCTTTATTCTTGCGATTAAGTAATTCTAACACTCTTTCTTCCAAAAAATACCACCTGACTCTCTCTATTTATATTATAGACGAAAAAATAAATACATACAACAAAAAAAGAACCAAACAGGTTCTCTTTACACTCTTAAATAAATTCCATAATAAAACTAATAATAAAAAAGCTCATACCCAAAATAAACGTAATTCTAGTAATAATTAATTCACTACCTCTTTCCTTACGATTAGAAAAAAGGGCTGAATTACCACCTGATATAATTTGTGCACCGCTTTCTGCTTTGTTGCTTTGTAGTAATACAATTATAATTAATAAAATGGAAATAACTAATAATAATTTCTGCATAAATACCTCCATAACTAAGTGTAAGTTTAACATATAAATAAAATAAAATCAATTATGTAGTGCATTTTTTTAATATAGATTAAAAGAGATTAATTAAATAAACTGCTAAATTTAAAAAAGCAGCAAAAATAAGCCATAAAAGATACGGTATTTGTAAATAGGCACTAATTTTAGATATATTGTAAAATGATTTAATCATTATAACAACAAACCAAATAAGTAATAATATCCAAATAAATGATAATAAATAGAACCTAAAGACAAAAAAGATAAAACTCCACAATAAATTAATTAATAACTGTGTTCCATAAATAAAAAGGGCATTATTTTTATCATTATCACAAGAAATAATTATTAAGTATGAAGATATCCCCATCAGAATATAAAGAATAGTCCAGACAATAGGAAACAAAATACCTGGTGGAGCAAAGCTTGGTAAAGATATTTCATAATAATTATTAAATGGGGCAGTTAAAAAACCAACAAAACTACCTAAAAAAAGAGGAATTAAAATACTAAATAGTAACGGTTTAATCTGTATTTTCATACTATCACCTAATAAAATATATGAAAATAACGAGCGATAATTACTATCAAAATGTAATAAAACACATAAAAAAAGAACTATTTTTCAAGTTCTTCTTCAATTCTCATTAATTGATTATATTTACAAATTCTATCAGTTCTAGACATACTACCTGTTTTAATTTGTCCTAAATCAAGTCCAACTGCTAAATCAGCAATAGTAGTATCTTCTGTTTCTCCACTTCTATGAGAAATAACAGTACTATAACCATTTTTTCTAGCTAAATCAATAGTTTCAAGTGTTTCAGTAATTGTACCAATTTGATTAACTTTTAATAAGATAGCATTACCTGCATGATGATCGATTCCCATTTGTAGGCACTCTTTATTTGTTACAAATAAATCATCACCAACTAATTGAATTTTATCACCAAGTCTACTAGTAATTTTACTAAATCCTTCCCAATCATTTTCATCAACTGGATCTTCAATAGAAATAATAGGATATTTTGAGACTAATTCTTCATAGAAATCAATAAGTTCATCAGTAGTTAAACTACGTCCTTCACCAACTAAATTGTATTTACCAGTTTCTTTATCATAGAATTCACTTGCTGCAACATCAATAGCGATATTAACATCTTTTCCTGGAACGTAACCAGCTTTATTAATTGCTTCCATGATAAGTTCAAAACCTTCACTGTTAGATTGTAAGTCTGGAGCAAATCCACCCTCATCACCTACACCAGTAGCTAAACCTTTACTATTTAATACTTTCTTTAAATTATGAAATACTTCAGCACCAATTCTAACACGATCATGAATTGTATCAGCCATTGGAATAATCATAAATTCTTGAAAATCAAGTTTATTATCTGCATGAGCACCACCATTAATGATATTCATCATAGGTCTAGGTAATGTAGTACCATTTCCAATATAACGATAAAGTGGTAAACCTTTTTGATTAGCACTAGCCTTCATAGCAGCCATACTAATACCTAAAATAGCATTAGCACCGTATTTAGACTTAGTCTTAGTTCCATCAGCATTTATCATAGCATAATCAAGTTCTCTTTGATTTTCAGCATCCATTCCAATTACTAAATCACGAAGTGGTCCGTTTACATTAGCAACAGCATTTAAAACACCTTTACCCATAAAACGAGTTCCACCATCACGCATTTCTAGTGCTTCTCTTTCGCCAGTTGATGCACCACTTGGTACTGCTGCACGACCTAAAGTACCATCCTCTAAGATAACATCTACTTCAACAGTAGGATTACCTCTTGAATCTAATATTTCTCTACCTTTTACATCGATAATTTTCATAATCAATTTCTCCTTTAAACATACATATTTTACACATTTTTTTACTATAATATTCTTAAAAAATTATACCTAATAATCTACAGTTACACTCACCAATCGTTCTACTTGCAACCACTATCCTTTAAATCCTGCACGTATTTTTTAAATTCTGCCCCGCGATCCTCACATTGCTTATATTGATCCCAAGATGCACTAGCAGGACTTAATAATATTATATCACCATCTTTACTTATATTCCAAGCAGTTTCAAAAGCATCTTTCAAAAATTCATATTGATAAGTAGGAATTTTCATGCTATCGCCAAATTCTTTAACTCTTTCGCGACAAGAACCAATAGCTATAATTGCCTTAACATTGTTAACATAACCAGCTAGTTCATTAAAATCTTGGCCTCTTTCATAGCCACCTAAAAATAAAATGGTTGGTTGATTAAAAGAAGCTAAAGCAATCTGACAACATTTAATATTAGTGGCTTCTGTATCATTATAAAACTTTCTACCACCTACTTCATCTACAAACTCTAAACGATGTTCTACACCTTTAAACTCTTTTAATACTTTACAGATAGAAAAATTACTAACTCCAAGTTCTTTAACAACTAAAATAGCTGCCATAATATTTTCATAATTATGATTTCCAATTAATCTAACTTCATCTAAATTAACTATTTTTTCGTCATAATAATAAATAGCATTATCTTTTATATAAGCGCCATTAATTTGATTTTTACTAGAAAAATAACGAACTGTTGATTTAATATCTTTAGTAATTAACATTGCTTCAGCATTTTCCATATTAGTAATCGCTATATCTTCTTTAGTTTGATTACTAAAAATCCTTTTTTTAACTTCCTTATAATGTTCATAAGTTTTCATAAACTCTAAATGTGCTTCACTAATATTCGTTAAAACCGCAATATTAGGATGGTACTCTTTAACATTTTCTAATTGTTGACAACTAATTTCATCAACAATAATATCATTTTCTTCCAATTTATCTAAAAAACTACATAGTGGATAACCAATATTACCAGCTAAATGTACTCTTCTTCCATCTTCTTTTATAAAATTATAAATAAGTGTGGTAGTAGTTGTTTTACCATTAGTACCAGTAATTCCTATCAACTTAATATTTTTATCTTTTGGCAATAACCTATAAGCAAGTTCTGTTTCATTCATAACTTCAATTCCTAAGTCTTCTGCTTTTAATACATATGGATGGTCAATTGGTACCCCCGGATTCTTTATCAAATACCTAAAACTATTATCTAGTAAATCATCAGGATGACTTCCAAAAACAAAATTTACTCCTAAGTCTCTTAACTCTTGTATTTTAATACTATCATGTTTCTCTTCAGGATTACCATCATTAATAGTAACCTGATTATCTCTACTTCTTAAAAGCTTAGCTACTTCATAACCACTTCTAGCAAACCCAAGTATTAAAATTTTTTGATGTTCAAACATAAATAATCACCTTCAAATTAATTATACTATAAATAACATGAAAATCTGAATAAAATCTATAAATCTATAAAAAATATGTTAAAATTAAGAAAAAGGTAGGAAATAATATGAAATGGCTATTAAACGAAAACAAAAGATATAAAACAGAATGGATTTTATCTAATATAATTCTAATTTTATTTGACTTTTGTTCAATTATTCCACCAATACTATTAGGCTACTTAATTGATAACGGATTAAGAGCAAATAATCAAAAATACACTCTATATCTTGGTCTTTTTATTATTGGATTTTCACTAATTCAACAAGCAGGTTCTTACTTTTCTTTGATTAAACTAGACTATACCTGTTACAAGATGGTATCTAATATTAAACAAAAATGCTATAAAAAACTAAATGAATTAGATTTAAATTTTTATCAAAATAATTCTCCTGGAGAGTTAATAACATTAATGACATCCGATATCTATGAGATAAAAAGACATTTAAGTTCTACAACCAAAACAATAGCCTACCTATCGCTAAGATTCCTAGGTTCATTTATATTTCTTCTATATATTAATTACAAATTAACTCTTCTTCTAATGATTCCAGTTCCTATTATCATATTGATTACCATTAAATATAAAAAAAGAACAAAACCAATGTATAAAGATATAAGAAATAAATTATCCCTTTTAAATAATCATATTCAAGATAATATTGAAGGAAATAAAGTAGTTAAAGCATTTGCTTGTGAAGAAAATGAAATAAATGAAATGGAAAAGAAAAATAAAGAATATACCAATACTAAAATAAAAACAAACAATACTAGTAAATACTACCTTAGTTATATAAACTTTTTTACTAATAGTATAAATATTATATTCATTTTAGCAGGTGGTTATTTCTTAATAAATGATTCTCTAACTTTGGGAAATCTTGTTGTCTTTCAATCTTTATTAGGCTATCTAACTAGCCCATTTTTGAACATAGAAAATATTATAGATAGAATTTTAAATTTCACCGTTTCCAAAGAAAGAATCTTACATTTGTTAGAAGCAAAATCATCAATAAAAAATGATAAGAATCTAAAAGTAGATTCATTATTAGTACCAATTACCTTTAAAAATGTTACTGTAAATTATAATAATACTGATGTTATTAAAAATATTAATTTTACTATTAACCCCGGCGAAACAATAGCTTTTATTGGACCAACAGGAAGTGGAAAAAGTACTATTGCTAGCCTTCTTTTACGGTTTATAGATCCAAAAGATGGAGATATTTTTATCGATGGCAAGAATATAAAAGATTTTGATATAAAAAGTATTTGAGATAAAATAGGCTATGTACCACAACAACCATTTTTATTTTCAGATACTATTAAAAATAATATATGCTACAAAAATAATGATCTATCTGAAGAGGAAATCTTAAATATTGCTAATACTGCCAAATTAACTTATGTTGATAAATTAGAAAATGGATTTGAAACTATTATAGGTGAAAAAGGTGTAGGTTTATCTGGCGGTGAAAAACAAAGATTATCTCTAGCAAGGGCTTTAGCCGTTAAACCAGAAATTTTAATACTAGATGATATAACATCAGCTTTAGATATAGAAACTGAACAATCTATCACAGAAAACTTAAAACAAATAAATTATGTTAAAACTAAAATAATTATCGCTCAAAAAACAGTTTCTGTAAAAGATGCAGATAGAATTTATGTAATTGGTAACAACCGTATTTTGGAACAAGGAACACACGAAGAACTGGTAAAAAATAAAAATTATTATTACGAAATTTACAAAATTCAAAATGATTTAAAAGAAGGTGATGTATAATGCAAGTAAACCGTTATGATGAGGATGAAAAAAACACCACTTTTAATATATCAATACTAAAAAGAAGTCTTAAATATTTAAAACCTTATTACAAACAATTATGTTTCGTATTATTAATAAGCTTCATAGCTAACATTTTATCATTATTTCTTCCTAAACTTCTACAATATATGATAGATGATATTATTCCCGAAAAAAATTTTAACAGTGTAATAAAAATAGCTATATTTAGCCTTTATATCGTTATTATCTCAATTATTTTAGATTATATAAAATCAAGAATATTAAACAAAGTTAAAGAATATATTGCCTACGATTTAAAAAGTGATATTTTTATCCATTTACAGTATTTACCGAATCAATATTATGACACAAGACCACACGGAAAAATTCTAACTCGTGCTACTAGTTATGCTAGTAGCGTTGCTCAGTGTTTATGTAATAGTTTGTTAGAAACAATAATAGAAATAATAAATCTAATTTTCGTAATAATTTTTATGCTTAGTTATCATGTTCCATTAACTTTATTTGTATTAACTTTTGCCGTAATAATTACTATATTATTTATAAAATTAACTCCAAAAAGAATAAAAAGGCAACACACTGTAAACAACAAATCAGCTAATGTCAATGCTTATGTTGTAGAAAGCATTAATGGTATTTCAATTACACAAGCATATAATAGAGAAACGAAAAATGAAGAAATCATTAAAAAACTAGAGCAAGAAAGAATAAATTCTGTAAAAGAAGCCCTACCATATATAAATTATAGTTGGGCTATAGCATATGGAAGTTCAAACATTGTAAATGTATGTATATATATTTTGGGTATCTTTTTCTTCTACCCTCAAACAAGTATAGGAACAATCATTGCAATTGGAAATTACTCAGGAAGATTTTGGAACCCAATTCGTAATATTTCCTCTATCTATGGTGAAATGATGGATGCAATTACTTACTTAGAAAGAATTTTTGAATTATTAGATGAACCGCTAATAATAGAAAATATAGAAAAACCCAATACCAAGAATATTAATGGAAAAATAGAATTTAAAAATGTAAGTTTTAGTTATATTGATGAAATACCAGTCTTAGAAAATCTTAATTTTAAAATAGAACAAAACCAAACAGTTGCAATCGTAGGTGAAACCGGTAGTGGTAAATCAACAATTATCAATTTACTAGCAAGATATTACGATATTGATAAAGGAAGTATCCTTATTGATGATATTCCATTACAAGAATTCGAATTAGGATCATTAAGAAGTCAAATTAATGTTATGTTACAGGATAATTACCTATTTTCAAAAAGTATTTTTGAAAATATTACATATGGAAAAAGAGATGCTAAATTAGAAGACGTTATAAAAGTATGTAAAGAAATTCAAATACATGATTGGATTATAAGCTTAAAGGATGGTTATAATACTATTTTACATAATAATGGTAAAGAAATATCAACAGGTCAAAAACAATTAATATGTTTTGCTAGAACCATCATAGCAAATCCAAAAATTCTAATCTTAGATGAAGCAACTAGTAATGTTGACTTAAAAACAGAAAAATTGGTACAAAATGGATTACATAAACTGTTTAAAAATAGAACTTCTATCATAATAGCTCATCGATTATCAACAATTACAGAATGTGATAAAATAATGTTATTAAAAAACAAAAGTATTTATGAAAGTGGCACACATCAAGAATTGATGAACAAAAAAGGAGAATATTATAAGTTATATACCTCACAACTCCAATATAAAACAAATAAAAAATAAAATTAATTATCATAACTAATAGGGATTAGAATATTTACTAATAATTTAGAAAAATAGTGAGATATTCTAAATAAAACGAGAAATAAAACTCGTTTTTTATTTGCAATTTTAAGTTAGTGTAAAGAGTTTTGGGGCAAATAATAAAGAAAGTTGAATTTTATAATAAATTTGATTTTCTTTTTTTATT
>CAKOXL010000028.1 GCA_934130105.1 uncultured Bacilli bacterium
GTTAAATATAACTGGAAACAATTATTCAATGGCTTACGCTGCTTAATAAAGCAATATAGCGTTTGCGCTTCTTAAGAAATCTTACCTGTGGATTTTTTTAGAGGCTCGATTTTAGCAGGTTATATTACTATGATGTCTATAGTAGTAATGAATTTTATAGACTGGCTATATTAACATTAGTTAACTAGTTTTTAATATAGTGAGATTGTTTAGTTAACTAAACTTGTAGATATTCTTGATGATCTAGTTTTGGACAGGAGTTCGATTCTCCTCAGCTCCACCAATAGAAAATCGATTCGAACTATTCGAACTTTATATATATGAATCAATCAGAAATGATTGATTTTTTTCATTTAGAAAAAAATCATAAGAAATGTTGTTGTCTATGATAAGGACGATTAAAAAAGAGATTGAAATTGATGAATCTTTAGTTTCTGTATTAAATGTTATATGTGATTTTATAGTACTTTTTCTTATCATAGAAAAAATTAGATAATTTATTATAAATGATATTATGAATGAAAAAGAATTGTGATAAGAAATATGATTAAAAATAATGATAAATGAAATAATAGATAACAATTTAATAAAAGTGTAAAGTTGTTTTATAAATAGTGAAAATTCGCTAAATATAATGTAAAGTATGATACACTTATATATAGTAAGAATATTATAGGAAAGGTAGTGTAGTATGGAAAATAATGAAATTCCTTTTTTCGGTGGTAGCGAATGGAAACAAGAATATGAAAGTCATTTAGAAGAATTATTGAAAAATCCTCCACCACCAGTTAATTTTACATATACAGTTGATCAATTAAAGTCTATTTATAATAATTTTACTCCAGTAGTAGATAATGCCCATGGACCAAGATATATAGAAGACTATTATGAGTTTAATAAAGAACCTGAACATGGTGATGTAAATAAGGTTATTGATTCAATATATGAGTTTTATTCATTAGAAAACAAAAATGATTTATCTAAAGTAGAAGATATATATTATACAATTATTGATAATTCTTATGCTATTCAATTACCAAATGAATTTTGGAAAGCAGAAAATGAAATAAGAAAACATCTTAATTATTTAAAAGACATAAGAGCTATCAATGAATATCAACAAGAAAAAGAAAACATTAAAATTGAACAAGAAAAAGCTAGAATACAACAAGAACAACAGTTAAAAGAGCAACAAATAAGTCCTGTTGAAAGAATGAACAACTTTTTTAATATGATAAATGAGGTTGATCAAAAAAATAATAATCAACAACAAGAAGAAACTTATGTAACATTAGAACAATTAGAACCATTATTATCTGAATCCGGCTATATGTGTTTTGGTCATGGGACGGGGAGAAAAGGAAATTCAGATGAAGTTGTTGATTCTATATTTAATGAGGGGTTAAGAACTAAAAATAATTCGCTTTATTATACTACTATTGGATTAAGTACTCCTACTCCTGAAATAAAAGCTCAACTTAAAGAAATAGGAATGCAAGAACCAACAATAGAAGATTTAAAAAATCAGTTTAATAATTGGCAACATCAAGATTCTAAAAAAATAATAATAGCAAGAATCCCAACTGAATATATAAATAAAGCAGGAGATCGTTCTGATTTAGATGGCGAAATGTTTGGGGCATTTTATACACAAAAGCAACAACCAAATGGACAAAAAACAAATTATCTTGATTCTAAATTTATTGTAGGATGTTTTGATGTAGATAAACAGGCAGTTAGACTAAATAAAAATTTTGAAAGAACTTTAACTCCTGAAACAATTGAACAATTAAAAGAAAATTATAAAAAGACTGTAGAAAAAACTAATGCTAGAAGAGAAAGACAAAATCTTGGTATTACTCAAGAAGAAATAAATCTAGCACAACAAACTCAAACACAATCTATAAATTATAACACAGAAGCTTATGATAGTTTTGATGATAATATAGATTGGAATAATACTCTGTCAGAACAAGCAGAAATAGAACAATTAAAAGAACAAATTGAAAAATATAATAGTCAAATAAATACATTACTATCAAACCTGCAACCATATATGCAAATACCAAAAGTTAATCAAGAAATATCAAAAGTTATAGAGAAAAATAATGAAATTAATTCATCAAAAATAATTGATAGTTTGAATGATTACAAAAATGTTGTGGAAATTAAACAATCATTATTAACTTATTTGGAACAAGCAGATAAATCTATAAAAGATAATGTAAGAAAACAACAAGAACCAATTGAACAACAACAACCAGTTCAACAAGAAAATAATCAATCTTTACCAGATGATTTTTGGAAAGAATTTGAACAACCTGAGCAAGAACAAAAACCACAACAACCATTACCTGATAATTTTTGGGATGAATTTGATAATCCTAATAGTGGTCGAAGTTCTGGACCTGAAAGAAAATATAATGATGATGGTACATACACAATTGAATATATAACACATTTAGCAACAACCCCATTAGGATTTAACAAAGATATATATGATCAGCTAATGCAAGAAAACGAAGCAAAAAGACAACAAGATGAAGGACAAATGACTAGTGGTGAAAGACATATGTAGATATAAAGAATGGAGGTATATTATGAGTGAAGCTTTAAGTAATTTAAATGATGGATACAAACAAAAGAAAAAAGAAGCAATTTCTAAAGAAGAAAAACAACAAATTAAACAAGATTATAAAGAAATGAAAACACTTATCAAAGGTGCTGATAAACTCTTACAAAAACATGATCATGAATTAAAAAAATTTGATAAATTTTGGGATAAACTTGATAAAGAATATCAAAAGTTTGGGGAAACGCCAACTTTTGATGAAGTTAAAGAACAATTAAATGATAATCAACAACAATTTGAAGAAGAAAAAAATAGCGATGAAGTAATAAGACAAGCAGATGAAGCAATAAAAAGAATTGATGAAAAATTGGCTGAATTAGATAAGGAGAAAAACTAATATGAATAATGAAAATGTAATTGAAGATATTAACAGAAAAAATGAAATATTTATTAGAGATTTAATGAATAAAAATTGTTTTATGGTAGATTGGTTTGAAGGAGCAGTTTTACCTAAAACTCATCCAAGATATTATGATGGAAGAATTGAAGTTAATATAAGAAAGGTTTTTAATAATTTTTATGGAAATATTAATTTTGGTAAAGAAGAATATCAAATATCAAATGAGATAGTAGAAAAATTATATAATTATATAGAAACAAGTATTAATAGATTGATAAAAGTATCATTAAACCAAAATACTGAAATGTATGATGGAGTATTTGATAGTTTATTTATAAAATTCAAATCAATATATGTAAATATTAGTGGACTAAATGCAACATCTGAAGAAGAAAAAAATGAAATAAATAAAATAAAAGAAGACATTAAAGATATAATTACAAATGGAAGTGTATTAAAAGAAAATAATGGAATTAATAATGAAACAATTGAAAATGTAATAAAAGAAATTGTTGGAACAAATGATATTGATAAAAATACATTATTAGCTAAATTAACAAAAAGAATAATAAAAATACCAACAAATACAGAAACTTCAATTGCACAATTAATGAATTTAGATAATAATTCGGTTGCTATGGTAGAACCACTACTACAAGGAGAAATATTTAATTTATTAATGGCCGTATGTGAAAAAATGAATATTAAAATAGAAGTAAATCATGATGAATTTGGTGGACTAGGATATCACTATAAATTTAAGAAACTTGATACTGTGAATAAAAATAACATATAATGATAAGGCAATATATACAAACAATATTTTTGAATAGTTAAATTATTGGAAATGTATTGCTACTTTTTATATTCTTTAGTAAAATTAATATAGTGATTGATATAAATCAATTGTCTTTATGCGAAAGAGTTGTAAACAACTTCGTCGTTCGCATCAATAGAAAATCTGTTCGAACTATTCGAACTTTAAATACATTTTCAGTCTGAAATATGACTGATTTTTTATTTTAACATAAAATATGTTATAATATTTATAGTTTTATTAGGAGGCTTTATGTTGAAAGATTGTCACGTACATACAAATATAAGCCATGATGGTATATCTTCTATTGAAGAATATTTAAAATATGCTCCTGTAATAGGTGTTGACGAAATAACATTTACTGAACATTATGATGATTATACTGGCTTAGAAACTAAATTAAAAACGTTAGATGTTTTAGATTATTATAATAAATATTTATTATATACAAACAATGATGCATTAAAAACTAATTTTGGTATAGAAATAGGTTTACAACCTGATTTAGTAAATAAAATTGAAAGTATAGCTACTCAATATCCTTTTGATTTTATCATTGGTTCTTCTCATATAACTTGCAAAAAAGACATGGCTATGGATAAAAGTTTTTTTGAAGGCTATTCAAGAAGAGAAGCATATCTTAGATATTTTAAGGAAGTATTACAAAATATTAAATTATATAATCAATTTGATGTTTATGGTCATTTGGATTATGTTGTGAGATATGGAGGATATGATAGTAAAAAAATAGAATATAGTGAGTTCAAAGAAATATTAGATGAAATACTTATTAACTTAATAAAAAAAGATAAAGGTATTGAAATAAATACCTCTGGAATTCGATATGGACTTGGGAATCCACATCCTAATATTGATGTAATTAAAAGATATAAAGAATTAGGTGGTAAGATAATTACAATTGGTTCTGATGCTCATAAAATACAAGATTTAGCTAAAAATTTTGCTGAAGCATTTGATATTCTTGAACATGTCGGATATAAAGAAATAGCAATATATCATAATAGAGTACCTGATTTTGTAAAAATAAAGGAAATGAGAAAATAATATTAATTATGAAAAAATTGATAATTATATTAGAAAAGTATTAAATATAATATACAAAATAAATTTAAAAAAAAGTTATGCTAAATTAGCTTATAAATATAATGAAATTTATAATGTGTTTGTTGAAAAAGATACAATTTAACAAGATTGATTTAATATATAATATATTTTAAATCTTAAATATCACTTTTTTGTTGATATAAAAAAATAACAACTAGTAATTTTGATAGTTGTGAAAAACACCTAATGATTAAATATTTTGTTAAAATAGAATATATGCGCTATAACGGTAATGATAAAAGGAGAGCCGATAATGGAAAAATACTTAATTTATGATTTTAAAGATGACTATGGTAGGGAACCTATTATTAGAAAAACAAAGAACAAAACATTGCTTTGTTTATGTTTAACTGGTGGTACTTGGGAACCTGAAAATGCAAATGTAGTAAAAATACAAAAAAGCTTTGATGATGGAATTACATGGTCAGAACCAGAATTATTATTTCAACATCACAGCAGAGGTGTTTGGGCTCCTGAAATGTTCATAGATGATGATAGGATAATGGTTATTGTTCAAACATATAATGAAGAAAGTTATTATAGGGAACTTCAGACATTTTATTCAATAAGTATAGATGATGGAAACACTTGGAGTGAGCCCGTTTCATTTCCCAATGGAATAAATGGTATTAGTGTTAGACAAGGAATTCAATTGAGTAATAAAAGTTATTTATTTCCAATCTATTACGGTGAAGTTGTAAATAATTTTGAATGGAAAAATGTAACCGATTGGCATGATAATTTAAATTTTTGCTGTGGAGTGATTATTTCTAATGATAAATTAAGAAGTTACGAAAGATATGGATATATAAAAAGTGATAAATGTTTATGGGAACCTAATTGTGTTGAGATAGAAAATGGACATATTATTATGTATATGCGGAATAATAATTCACCATATCTAGGAATTAGTCATAGTTATGATTATGGAAAGACTTGGTCTAATTTTGAAGAAACTAATATACCTAATGCAAACACTAAAGTTACTTTGATTAAAGCTGATGATCTTATATTATTAATAAGTAATTTTAATAATAAAACGGGCTTTAAAAATCGGACACATTTACAAATTTGGATAAGTAAAGATGGAACCAATTGGATAAAGAAAATAAAATTAGAGGATGATGATAAATGCTTTTTTTATCCACATGCTTTTTATGATAAGGATAGTAAAATATTATATGTAGCATATGAAAATTCAAAACAATTTTATTTGCAAAAAATTCCTTATCAAAGTTTAATAATATAATTATTAAAATGCTGTAGATAACTATACAACAAGCAAGATAGAAGGATTTATTCCAATTATCTAAACTTTAAATATATTTTCAGTCTGAAATATGACTGATTTTTTATTTTATAAAAAGTTTCTTATTGCAAATTATGCAGTTTACATCAAAATTGCTAACACAAGATAGAGTTGCACAAATTTACTTTTTGTGGTAGTATATACGTCAATTCAAAAAAGGGGTGTTTTGAATGGCAACAAAATTACAAGAATTAAAATGGACATTACATAATTATAAGGTAAAAAAATTATTAATACAGGAATTAAAAAGTGGTTATATCACACCATATGATGATGATTTAATCGAAAAATTAAGAAATATTTATTATGGAGGAATTCCAGCATCGATAATACTATTATCTAATGGCATGTCTAACGGGCGTTGCTATGATAGTGCATTATTAATGGCTAGGGCATTCTTGGACACAGAAGATGATGTTAAACTTGTATATGCTACAGTGGACAGTTTAAAATTAAATCTCAAATTTTTCGATCGTAATGATCCATTATTTGCAGATCATTGTGTTGTGGAAAGAGTTACAAAAGGTGGACAACATATTATTTATGATACTTCTTCTGGCTTTGCATATGATAAAAAATTGTATTGGTTAATGGAACATCCAAAAGTTAGAAATATAAATAATAAGGATTCTATAATAGAATTTGTCAAGTCTGATGCATACTATCATCCAGAAGATATTGAAAAAGATAAATATGTAGCTCCTTTAATACTTCCAAATATTGAAATGACTTATGGAAGTCCAACAGAAATGTATTCTCAATCAGGAATAGAATTATTACAAAGAGAAATAGAACATTTCAAGAAAGAAATCGATTATGATGGTATATGTCAAGAAATAGATGAAGATATGAAAAAGTTGGGTTTAAGAAAATAATATGTTTGATAATATAAAAAAGTTTACATTTTAGCAAGACGCTACTTTTATTAGAAAAATGTATAGAAACTGGTAGTATTGTACCTTTTTATGGCTAGCTATTATAACGGCATCATGAATTAATCTATTATGGCTACTAAAATTTTAATATGAACAATCTGAAAAAGATTGTTTTTTTCATACTATATTTTGATCCATATCTTAAAATAATCTAGTTAGGCAAGTATATTAAGATAGCAAATAAATTTTATATCTTTTTTTCAATTTTAGCTTCTTTACTAAAATACCATTTGGAAATTTTCTTGTCTAATTCTATATAACTATCTAGTTCAAAATTATTATTTACTAAAGCATTAGCACTCATAATATTAAAATTTCCATCTTTTTCAATACTTAGATAATCTGTTAGATGAAAGTTATTATTTAGATAAAAATTTAACCTTTGTTTTCTTAATTCATAATCACTAAATTTATTATCAACTTCATCTATATTAAGATAAATAGTTTTGTTAGAGTTTTCTTTTAAAAACCATTTTAATAACTTTCTTCCATATCCCAAATTTCTCTTTCTTTTATCGACTGCTAAATACAAAATAAATACCATATCTTTATAATATACGGCATCAATAAAACTAGTAATTTGATTGTTAATTTCTAAAACATACAAATTTGAATTATTTCTTAAAATATTAAAACATAATAATAAAAAGGAAAAACGCTCTTCTTTTGGAAAAGAACTTTCATATATAGATTTAATCTTTTTCAAATCTTTTATTTTAAATTTTCGCATATTTTCTTTCACTTAATCACTTCCAAGTTTTTAATATATAATACATTGTATCATAAATAGTTGTATATATCTATGATACTAGAACTAGATTGATTAGTACAAGCCTTTTTAAGATAATATAAAAATCATTATTGGGATTATGCTATAATAAATAGTGTTAAATTCAGGAGGCGCTGTATGTCTAAAATTAGTAATGTATTAACAATGCTTGAATATTTAAGTTCAGGTAAAAAATATAGCATATCAGAATTATCTGAAAAACTTGAAGTTAGTCCAAGAATGATTAGAGTATATAAAGACGAGATGGAAAAAGCAGGAATTTATATTGATACTATTAAAGGACCCTATGGAGGATACGTATTAAATCAAAACATAAACGTTCCTAAGAGATTTATTACACCTAATGAAATTAATATGAAAAATAGAGATTTCTTTAATTTAATAAATAGGGCAATAAAAGAAAAGAAAAAGTGTTTTATAGAGTATTATTCAAAAAATGGAAAAGAAGTATCAAAAAGAACTATTCATCCATACGATTTAATTTTACTTGGTAATGAATGGGGAGTAGCAGCTTATTGCGAATCAAAGGAAGAAATAAGACATTTTTACATTAACAGAATTAAAAAAATAGAATTATTAGAAAATTGTTATAACTGACATATATATTTCCTCTTCTTTTGCTAAAATGTGATTAGAAAAGGAGATGTTTTATAATGATTAAACATACACATACTGAGCCATCAGAAATAAATTTTTCTAAGTTAGAAAGTAGAATAATGGCTATAAATGATCCATTTTTTGGAAAATTTAATAATGTTAGAGATATGTTATATGAATTGGTTATCGAAAACAAACCAACTTTAATTATGGCAACAGGTGGTTCTAAAGTTATTGCATATTATCTACAACTTATTATAGAAAGCTTAAGTTCTGACGGAATTATTTGTGAAGTAATTGAACCTAGAGATTACTTCTATAAAGCAAATAAAGATAGTTTTTCCAATCTAATTGCTATTTCGGCTAGTGGAAATACAAATGGTATATGTGAAGCACTTACAACATTTAAAGGAAAAAAATATCTAATTTGTGGCAAAGAAAGAGAAGCAAATTATCAAATTATTTCTTGGGAAAATGAACTTTATGAAAAAGAAAAGAGTTTTATTTCTCTAGTAACTAGTTTGGGGCCAATTACATTATTACTCGATTCAGCAGTATTATTAAATTTTGGAATAGATTCCGATAAAATAAAAAAAATAAATGACAAGATAAAGGAATTGTTAACTAAAAGTGTCAATAAAATAGATAAGTTACAAATAAACTTTAAAGATATATCTTTAATTCAAATAATGAGTGGTTATGATACCAAGACACCTTGCTATGCTCTAGAATCTAATTTAGTAGAAGCTGGATTATCAGCACCTGTAATTCATGATAAAGGATCTTACTGTCATGGAAGAAGTAATTTACTATTTCAATATCCAAATAGCCATATGATATATTTAGCTCACGAGATGAAAGATTTGGATTATGCACTTATTAATACTATAAATGATGAATACCACAATTTGACTATGTTTAGTACTGATGATTTAGCTGAAAATATTTTTTGGAAAGAATATTATTTAACACTTCAAATGTATTTTTTATCTAAAAGAATCGCTGATGATAAAGGTATTGACTTAACAATGCCAGAATATAATCCACAACTTATTAAAAAGTTATATAATTTTAAAGGAGAAATGTAGCTGAAAGTATTAACACATGTAACAAAAAAATATAAATGACTGTTATATAAAAAGAAAAGAATAAATATCAATTTAAATATAAAAATAATTTTAAAAGTCTAAAAATTAATGATATAAAAACTACTTTCGCTAGCTTGAAAGTAGTTTTATTTTTATATGTAACAATAAAAAGAAAAAGGCAATCTAAAATTTTAGTAAATTTATAATTATATTTATGAAGCAAAATACATTAAAGTCTAATCTTACTATTTTTTATTCTAAAAGTTATCAATTTGTGATAAAATTAAATATAATGGAAAGAGGTTAATATGAAAAACAGCAAAAATAAATTAGATAATGAAAAAATAAATAACGGTATCAAAAATAAAGATAAAAGTAGTAGTGATAAAAAAGAAGAAATAACAGAAAATACAGAAAATGAAAACGAAATGCGTGAAGTAATCGTTGAAAGAAAAATAGGATTTAATTATGCAGAAGTAATAGTTATTATGATAATAGCTTTAATAATTGGTGCAGTAATTGGTTCTTTTACCTCATATTTATTGAAAGATAATGAGAATAATACTGTCATTAATAACAGTGTACCAGCAGAACTAAAGGAATTTATAAATACTTATAATAATATAATAACTGATTATTACGAAGATGTTGATCATGAGAAATTACTAGAATCTGGAATTAATGGCATGTTAGAATATCTTGATGATGATTATTCTGTGTATATGAATCAAGAAGTTTCAAATAATTTTAATGAACAAGTAGAAGGAAAATATACTGGAATTGGTGTTGAGATAGTTCAAAATCAAGATGGAACTGTTTCAATCACGAGGTTATTTGATAATGCTCCTGCAGCAAAAGCTGGTCTTAAAGTTGGCGATATTTTTATTAAAGTAGCAGGCATTGATGTTAATTCTAAAACATCTTCCGAGATTTCTTCTATTATTAAAAACTCTAGTGATAAAAATATTGAAGTTGTCGTAAAAAGAAATAATGAAGAAAAAACTGTAACGTTAACACTAGAAGAAGTAGAAATTGAATCTGTAAATAGTAAAATATTTGAAAAAAATGATAAAAAAATAGGATATTTAGAAATTTCTGTTTTTGCTGCTAATACTTATAAACAATTTGAAAATAAACTAAAAGAATTAGAAAATCAAAATATTGATAGTTTAGTTATTGATGTACGTGATAATTCTGGTGGTTATCTATCAACCGTTACAAGTATAGCTTCCCTTTTTATGGACAAAAGCAAAATTATTTATCAACTTGATACCAAGGGTATAGTTGAACAAATATATGCAACTACTAAGGAATCAAGAAAATACGATATTCGTGTTCTTATAAATCAAAATAGTGCATCAGCATCAGAGATTTTAGCAGCTGCTTTACAAGAGTCATATGGAGCTAAAGTAGTAGGAGTAAATTCTTTTGGTAAGGGTACTGTTCAAAAAGCTTATCAATTAGAAAGTGGTGCAACGGTTAAATATACAATTCAAAAGTGGCTAACACCTAATGGAAATTGGATTAATGAAAAAGGAGTAACTCCTGATATAGAAGTAGAAATGGAAGGAACTTATTATCAAAATCCTAGTGATGAAACTGATAATCAACTTCAAAAAGCATTAGAAGATATTAGTAAGTAGTTTCTTCTTTCTTTTTAAAAATAAATTAGCACTCTTACTTGACAAGTGCTAAAATTTGAGTATAATATTAATCGTGAGGTGATAAATATGTACCAAAATATGGAACAAGAAAATGAAAATGTTTTAGAAAAGTATGGTCGTAATATCATTGAAGATGTAAAAAAAGGTAAAATTGATCCGGTTATTGGTAGGGATGAAGAAATTCGTAGTATTACTAGAATTTTATCTCGTAAAACTAAAAACAATCCGGTTTTAATTGGTGAACCTGGTGTAGGTAAAACAGCTATTGTTGAAGGACTTGCTCTTAGAATCGTTAGGGGAGATGTACCTAGTAGCTTAAAAAATAAAACGATATGGGAACTTGATATGGCAAGCTTAGTAGCTGGTGCGAAATATCGTGGTGAATTTGAGGAGCGTTTAAAGAATGTTTTAAACGAAGTTAAAAAATCAGAGGGCGAAATCATCATGTTTATTGATGAAATTCATACGATTGTGGGAACTGGTGCTGAGGGAGCTATGGATACTTCCAATATTTTAAAACCAATGCTTGCCCGTGGCGAAATTCATGTAATTGGTGCTACTACTTTAAATGAATATCGTAAGTATATTGAAAAAGATGGAGCACTAGAGAGACGTTTTCAAAAGATTATTGTAGCGCCACCCACTGTTGAAGATACCATTACGATTCTTCGTGGTTTAAAAGAGCGTTTTGAGATTCATCATGGTGTATCTATTCAAGATAAGGCGTTAATAGCTGCTGCAACTTTATCTAATCGTTATATTACAGATAGATTTTTACCTGATAAAGCAATTGACTTAGTTGATGAAGCTTGTGCTACTATTCGTGTACAAATGGATTCTGTACCAACTAGTTTGGATACTTTAACTCGTGAAATTATGAGACTTCAAATTGAACGAGAGGCTATCAAAAAAGAAAAAGATGAGATTAGTAAAAAGCGTGTAGAATCTATTGATGAAACACTTGAAAACCTACAAAAACAAGAAAAAGAATTACGAGAAGCTTGGGATAAGGAAAAATCTATTAATGATGATATTAAAGCTAAGAAAAAAGAAATAGAAAGAGCTAAATTTGATTTGGAACAAGCTGAAAATGATTATGACTTAGAGCGTGCCGCTAAACTTCGTCATGGTGATATTCCAGCTCTTGAAAAAGAATTAGCTAGATTAAATAGCTTAGAAAAGAATAAAATTCTTAGTGATACAGTTACTAGTGAAGATATTGCTTCTATTATTTCAAAATGGACTAATATTCCCGTTAGTAAATTAGTAAGTGGTGAGAAAGAAAAACTTTTATCACTAGAAGAAAATATGAAAAAAAGAGTAATCGGTCAAGATGAAGCAATTAAATTAGTTAGTGATGCTATTATTAAGAGTCGTAGTGGTATTAAAGACCCTAATAGACCAATTGGTTCCTTTATTTTCTTAGGACCAACTGGTGTCGGTAAGACAGAGATAGCTCGTACTTTAGCTTACGAATTATTTGATGATGAAAAACATATGATTCGTATTGATATGAGTGAATATATGGAAAAGTTTAGTGTTTCTCGTTTAATTGGTTCCCCTCCAGGATATGTTGGATATGAAGAAGGTGGACAATTAACAGAAGCAGTTAGACGAAATCCTTATAGTATCGTATTATTTGATGAAATCGAAAAAGCTCACCCTGAAGTTTTGAATTTACTTTTACAGATTCTAGATGATGGTAGAGTAACTGATTCTAATGGTCGTACTGTTGACTTTAAAAATACTATCATTATTATGACATCTAACCTTGGTAGTGAACATATCTTAGATGGTAATACTAGCAAAGTTATGGACGAAGTTAAGAAATACTTTAGACCAGAGTTTATTAATAGGGTTGACGAAATTATTGTCTTTAATCCATTAACGAAAGATAATATTAGAAAAATTCTTGATAAATTGATTGGTGAAATGGAAGATAGATTAAGTAGTGATAATATTCATATTGAATTAACAGATAGTGCGAAAGATTATTTGGTTGATAATGGTTATGATATTACATATGGTGCTAGACCATTAAAAAGATTACTTAGTCGTACCGTTGAAACTAGTATTGCAAAAGTGTTAATTAATAACGAAGTTAAGTTTGGTATGACTTTAGTTGTTGATTACCATGATGGAGATTTTGATATTACGAAAAAAGAGATAACGAATGAAACTATTTAGTTATCTCTTTTTCTATGCTATAATGATTTTAATTGATACATATATTTTATAAGAGGTGATATCATGAAAAATATTATAGAAATTGGTAAAAAGTTAGGTCTTAGTAGTAACGATTTAGAGCTATATGGTACAAACAAGGCTAAAATTATTAGTAATCCTGTTAGTAGCAACAATTCAAAATTAGTTTTAGTAACGGCAATTAATCCAACTCGCTATGGGGAGGGTAAAACTACTATTAGTATTGGGTTAACAGATGCTTTTTCTAGACTTGGTAAAAAAGCTATTTTATGCTTAAGAGAACCATCTTTAGGTCCAGTTTTTGGAATGAAAGGTGGTGCAACAGGTGGTGGTATGGCTTCTATCGTACCAGATGATGAAATTAATCTTCATTTTACAGGTGATTTTCATGCTATTACTGCCTGCAATAACTTACTTGCTGCCGCCATTTATAATCATATCTACCAAGGTAATGAGTTAAATATCGATGAAAATAGAATTTGTTTTAAAAGATGTCTAGATGTAAATGATAGAATGCTAAGAGGTAGTTTTAATATCACAGCTGCTAGTGAGATTATGGCAATTTTTTGTTTAGCAAGTGATTTAAATGATTTAAGAAGAAGACTTGGTAATATTTTATGTGCTTATACGAAGGATGATAAAGTAGTACTAGCAAAAGATTTAAAAATAGATGGTGCACTTACTTTATTGTTAGAAAAAGCTTTTTATCCTAATTTAGTGCAAACATTAGAGGAAAATCCTGTACTTGTTCATGGTGGACCTTTTGCGAATATTGCTCACGGCTGTTGTAGTGTTGCTAGTTTAAAACTTGGCCTAAATTTAAGCGATTATGTAATTACAGAAGCTGGTTTTGGTAGTGATCTAGGTTGTGAGAAATATATGAATATTTTAGCTAAAAAAATGAATTTGACTCCTAGTTACATTGTTTTAGTCGCAACAACTAGAGCTTTAAAACATAGTGGAATGGAAAACCTAGATGCACATATTGATCATTTAAAACAATATCATGTTCCATTTTGTGTAGCTATAAACAAGTTTTCAGAAGATAGTAACGAACAGTTACAGGAAATAATAGATTATGTTAGTCTAAAAGGTGTAAAGTGCATTGTTACAGATTCTTATAATGAAGGTGGAAATGGTAGTATTTCTTTAGCAGAAGAGATTATAAATTCTAGCTTTGATTCTAGTTCAGTCAATTATTTATATGAAGATGGTATGACTATTCAAGAAAAAATAGAAGCTTTAGCTAAAAAGGTATATCATGCTTCTCATATTCAATATAGTGATGAAGCTTTAAAAAAATTAGAAGAAGTTAAAAGATTAAATTTAGAACATTATCCAATATGCGTTGCTAAAACACAATATTCTATTAGCGATGATGAGACTAAATTAGGATATCCTAAAGATTATACTTTAAATGTTCGTGATATTGTAATTCAAACAGGTAGTGAAATGATTATTGTTTTATTAAATAAAATAATTACGATGCCTGGTTTACCTAAACATCCTAATTTTGAAAATATGGAATAATATGTAATATACTTTCTATTTTTAAAACTTAAATAAAAAACTAAAGCATAAAACATATAAATATATCCATACTATTACTGGTGAATAGTATGGATTCTTTTATTGATGTATTATTTCGCAGTGTTATATCTATTATAGTTTTATTTTTTATTACAGAGTTAATGGGTAAAAAACAGATTAGTCAACTGAATATGTTTGATTATATTATAGGAATAAGTATAGGTTCTATTGCAGCAAGTTTATCAGTTGATGACTCTATTAATTACTTTGATGGTATTTTATCCATTATCATTTATGGATTAATTGCTACTATTATTTCTTTTCTTACTACTAAGAGTATAGTTGCAAGAAGATTTTTTACAGGAACACCATGCGTTTTAATGAATGATGGTAAAATAAACTATAAAAACTTACAGAAAAGTAGATTAGATATTAATGATTTACTGCAAATAGCTAGAGAAAATGGTTATTATGATTTAAGTCAAATTAATTATTGCATTTTGGAGCCTAGTGGAAAAGTAAGTTTCTTACCAAAGGCTAAGTATATGCCAGCTACTTGTAATGATATGAAACTAAAAGTGAGTGAAAATTCTCTTTGCAGTAACTTAGTTATTGATGGTAATTTAATGAAAGAAAATATAAAGGAGATTGGAAAAACAGTAGAATGGGTGGAATCACGTTTAACTAAGATGGGATACAAAGATATTAGTAAATTATTATTAGTTATCTGTGACAATAAGGAACAATTTACAGTTTATGTAAAAGATAGTAAAAGTGATATAGATATTTTTGTATAAAAACTTGCTAATAAAAATCAACAGTTTTTAATAACATTTTTAAATTTTTATTTTTAAATATTTAGGTATGCTA
>CAKOXL010000029.1 GCA_934130105.1 uncultured Bacilli bacterium
GGCGTTATTTCTAAAATAAACTCATTATACATATCTACTATTTTAGGAATATCTATTGGTAGTCAACCTATTATTGGCTTTAACTATGGAGCTGGTAACTATAGTCGTGTTAGAGAAACCTTAAGGAAAGTATTAGTAATTAATATGATGGTTGGAATTTTCTTTAATATCATTTTCTTCTTATTTCCAACTGAATTAGCAGGTATCTTTATCTCTAAAACAGATCCTAGCTATGATTTATTTATGGAATTTGCTGTTTTAATGTGTAGAAGCTTCCTATTAGTATGTTGTCTTAACTTTTTAGAGATGACTACTAGTATCGTGGTTCAATCATTAGGAAATGTAAAAAAAGCTACAGCTGTATCTTTTATTAGACAGATAATTTTATTTATTCCAATTGCTTTAATTTTATGTATTTTATGCAAAAAAGGTATCTATGGAGCTTTATATGCTGGTTGTATATCTGATAGTATTACTTTTGTGATTAGTATTTTCGTGCTTTTATCTGAATACAAAAAATTAAAAGATGATAATCAAGATGTGGTGGTAACTAATGAAAACAAAAAAACAGATTATCAAGGGCCAAAAATAGTAGTTACTATTTCTAGAGAGTATGGTTCTGGTGGAAGATATGTTGGTAAATTATTAGCTGATAGAATGCATTTACCATTTTATGATAAAGAACTAATCAGTTTAGCTGCTAAAGAATCAGGTTTATCTTTATCATATATCGCTAAAAATGATGAAATAATGGCATCTTCTAAATATAAAGATAATAATGATGATAGATTATTTGTAGCAGAGGCTAAAGTTATTAAAGATCTTGCAAAGCATTCTTGCGTTATTGTTGGAAGATGTAGTGATTATATTTTAAAAGATGCAAAAAACACCTTAAAAATATTCTTATATAGTGATATGGATTCTAAAGTAAAAAGAGCAGTTAAATATTATGGAATTTCTAAAGAAAAAGCCAAAAAGCAAATAGAATCTATCAATAAAAAACGTGAAAAACATTATAAATACTATACAGATAGAGCTTGGAAAAATCCTAATAATTATGATTTAATGTTAAATGTTGATTTATTAGGAGTAGAGAAGTGTGCTGAACTAATTGAAAATATTATAAAATCTAAATAATAATAAAAGTATAAAAAATAATAAGCAACAGTATCTAAAACTGTTGCTTATTTTTTAATTTAAATTATCAGGTATTAATAAATCTAAATATTTAATAATATCATCTTTTGTATAGTTACTATCATTTCTAAGCCATTCTATTCCTACATTAAAAACAGCACCTAAATAGAATTTAGCGGCAATATTAATAGGAACAGTATTATCATTTTTATCTTTGCTTTCTTTTAATCTAGTAGTAACATCATGGTCTAATACATCATAAATAATATCTACCATAATACTATTACGATTATTAATCATAACAGCTAAATAAATATCTTTCTTTTCTTCAATATTATTTAAAAATAACCTAATCATTTCTAAATAATATTCTTTAGTATTAGAAATACTCTTATTTTTATTTAATTCCATAATAAGTGAATTTTTTAAATCATCAATTGCATCAGCTAATAACTCATATTTATCATTATAATGAGCATAAAAAGTAGAACGATTAATAAGAGCATGACTACAGATATCAGATACTTTAATTTCTTCAAATGACTTTTCTTTCATTAATTCTAATAGTGTTGTATAGAGTGTATTTTGGGTTTTTACAACTCTTAAATCCTTTTTATTCATAAATATCACCTACTAATATTATATTTCTTTTTAGGACTTTGTAAAGATAAAATACATTATGTTGCTTATTTATACATACATTTTGGAATAAGTGTTGGATAACCAAACTAAAATATGATTTTGTTGGTGCATTTTTTTAAAAAAAAGAATAGAATGTTATAGCGATGGAGGGAAAAATATGAAAAAAATAGCTGAAAAAATTTGCAAGTTTAGAAATTTAATTTTAATAATAGCAGCTGTATTATTTGTTTTATCTTTTATTGGTATGAAGCTAACCAATATTAATTATGATATTTTAGTTTATTTACCAGAAGATATTGAAACAGTAGAAGGCCAAAATATCTTAACTAATGATTTTGGTATGGGTGCTTATTCTGTAGTAATTACTGAAAACATGAGTAATAAACAAATATTAGAGCTAGAAGAAAAATTTAAAAGTATAGATGGTGTAAATCAAGTAATCAGTGCTTATGATGTTATTGGTACTACTATTCCTATTGATATGTTACCAAGTGAAATTGTTCAAAAATTTCATCAAGAAAATACTGATTTAATGTTCGTTACTTTTAAAGAATCAACATCTTCTGAATCAACAATAGATGCAATTAGAAATATGAAAGAGATAGCTAGTGATAATGTACAAATCAGTGGTATGAGTGCTATGGTACTAGATACTATGGATTTATCAGATAAAGAGATTGCTATTTACGTAGTAATTGCAGTTGTTTTATGTTTAGCTGTTCTAGAGTTATCACTTGATTCTTATTTTGTACCAGTTTTATTATTAGGTAATATTGGAGTAGCCATTTTATTTAACTTAGGAAGTAATATTATTTTTGGTGAAATTTCTTATATTACCAAAGCATTAGTAGCAGTACTTCAATTAGGTGTTACAACAGACTTCTCAATTTTCTTGTATCATGCTTATGAAAATAAGAAAAAAACATCTAGTAGTAAAGAAGAAGCAATGAGAGATGCAATTGTTGAAACATTTACATCTGTTACAGGTAGTAGTTTAACTACTATAGCTGGATTCTTAGTACTTTGTACTATGAACCTAACACTTGGTAAAGACTTAGGTCTTGTTATGGCAAAAGGTGTTTTATTAGGTGTTGTTTGTGTTTTAACATTATTCCCAAGTTTATTATTAGTATTTGATAAACTAATTGATAAAACAAAACATAAACCAATTACTATTCATTTTGAAAAATTAAATAAATTTGTAATTAAACACTATAAAACAATATTCGTAGTTTTCTTACTTTTATTAGTACCTGCTTACTTAGCTAATTCTAAAGTAGATGTTTATTATAAGATAGATGAAAGCTTACCAGATACTTTAGATAGTATTGTAGCAAATACTAATTTAAAAGAAGAATTTAATATTGTATCACCTGAGATTATCTTAATTGATAAAGATATGAAATCAGATCAAGTAGAAGAAATGGTAAATAAAATTGAAAATATAGATGGTATTGATTTTGTTTTATCATTCTCTAAATTAAAACAATTAGGATTAACAGAAAATATGTTACCTAGTGAAATTGTTAGTGTTTTTGAAAGTAATAATTATCAAATGTTATTCTTAAATTCTACTTATGATATTGCGACAACAGAATTAAATAATCAAGTAGTAGAAGTTAATAAAATTATTAAAGAATATGATGAAGATGGTATTTTAGCAGGTGAAGGTCCATTAATGAAAGACCTAGTAACTATAAGCGATGAAGACTTTAATAATGTTAACTATTCATCAATAGCTTGTATTTTACTAATTATGGTTATTGTTTTAAAATCTGTATCTTTACCAATATTATTAATTTTAGCAATTGAGTTTGCCATTTTCATGAATATGTCAGCTTCTTACTTTGGTGGAGTAGTATTACCATTCGTAGCGCCAATTGTACTTGGAACTATTCAATTAGGAGCAACAATTGACTATGCTATTTTAATGACTACTAATTATTTAAAACTAAGAAAAGAAGGAGTTGACAAAAAAGAAGCAATGCTTAAAACTACTAACTATTGTAGTACTTCTATATTTGTTAGTGGTATGTGTTTCTTTGCAGCAACATTTGGTGTTGGTATTTATTCAGAACTTGAAATGGTTGGTTCATTATGTACTTTAATATCAAGAGGAGCTATTATTAGTATGCTTGTTGTTATTATGGTATTACCATCTATTCTATTAGTTTTTGATAAGGTTATTTTAAAAACAACTTTAAATATGAAAGGAAAGAGTAATATGAAAAATAAGAAAAATATGAAAAAAGTGTTAGCAAGTAGTCTTGTTTTAACTTTAGCACTAACACCTATATCTACTTTAGCATTATCAAAAGAAGAAACGGTATATGCTAAATTAAATGGTGATGGTAGTGTAAAAAGTATTTTAGTAAATGAACATTTAATTAATAATGAAAAATTAGATTCTATTGAAGATTATTCAGAACTTGAAAATATTTTAAATATTAATAGTAATCATACTTATACTAGAAATGAAAATCTATTAACTTGGGAGAGTAAAGGTAGTGATATTTTTTACCAAGGAATTAGTAAAAAAGAAACACCAGTTACTGAAGATATTACTTATAAATTAAATGGAGAAGAAATTTCTTTAGATGATTTAATTGGTAAAAGTGGTAAAGTAGAAATTACTATTAAATATAATAATACTGATAAACATGTTGTTAATAAACAAACTTTATATACACCATTTGTAGTAACAACAGCTACAATGATAAGTGGTGCTAATAATTCAGATATTACTGTTACTAATGGTAAAGTAGTAAATAATGGTAGTAGTTTTATCGTAGTAGGATTATCAACACCTGGTTTATATGAGAGCTTGGGATTACAAGAATTAAAAGGTTTAGATACTGTTAAAATTAGTTATAATACTACTAAATTTGAATTATCTAGTATTTATTCTGTTGTTACAGCAAAATTAATTGATAATAGCGATTTAGATATTTTTAGTAAGTTAAATACTGTATATAGTAGTGTTAATAAACTTCAAGATTCTATGAATCAAATTGAAAGTGGTTCTAAAACAATTTTAGAAAACTTAAAAACAATTGATGAGGGTAGTAGTCAAATTTCTGAAAATTTAAATACAGTAGTAGAAAAGCTAGAACAAATTAAAAATGGAACTATTAGTTTAGATACTAATTTAGAACAAATGATTACAACATTAGATGGTGTAATTGCATCATTTAACAGTAGTGAAAATCAAGCTAAAATAGAAAGTATTAAGACTTTAATTGCTACTAATACAAATACTATTACTAAATTAACAGAAGGAAATGCTAATAGTAAATTAGCTTATGAAAATTATCACTTAGATAAGTTAACTTATGCTCAAGTAGAAGCTATGAGTAGTGAGTTAGTTAGTGCTAAATATAATTTTGAGAATAATTATGATACTAACAATAATTTAATTTATTTATTAACTAAAAATAATGAAGCCCTAACTTCAACACTAGAAACATTAAATTCTATTCAAACTCAAATTACTACTTTAGATGGTTATTTAAAACAAATGAAAACTGGTACTAGTACTTTAAAAGATGGTACTACAATGTTATATAGTGGTGTTAGTGTATTAAATACAAAAATGAAAGAATTATCAGATGGTACTTCTAAGTTACAAAGTGGTATGGATACATTAAATACTGGTATAACTACTTTCAATAAAAGTGGTATTAACACATTAAGTACTTTAGCAAATAAAGCAAATTCTATCTCAAGTAAAGCAAGTTCATTAATGAAATTAGGAGAAGAATATCAGTCATTTGATACTAAAAATAGTAATACAGAATCAAGTACAAAATTTGTTTTAGTAGTAGATGGTGTTAAAGCAAAAGAGGAAGTAAAACAAGTGATAAAAGAAACTAAAAAAGTAAGTTTCTTTGATAGAATTAAAAATTTATTTAAGTAATTATCATAAAACTAACCAAAACGGTTAGTTTTTTCTTTTATATTAGGAGGTTTTGTATTATAATACAGCATTATGAAAGGGATGATTATCATGATGATAAACTTAACTAATAGAGATTTGGATTTATTAATTGAAATATCAGAGTCTAATTTGAGTGATCCAGAGAAAGTAGTAAAATTTAATGAAATCATTTCTTATGTTGACCTAAAAAATTTGTTGGCTTATAGAGAAAATAATGGATTTTTAATTAGCTATAAACTTAGAATGGTAAGTTCCATTTATGATGATTTTAATTCTAGAAAATTATTTGATTCTAGAGATAGTTATAATAATTATTATAGGCATGATTTTGAGGAAGTTAAAAAGAGACTTGATAATTTAAATTATATATATAAGATATTTGAATCTGATTTATCAGAAGATGAAAAACTTACGTGTTTTTTCAAAATTTATGATAGTATAAAGCAGTTCAAAACCCATTATACGATGGTTATAATGTATGGCAAAGATGATCATAGATTAGATTTTGCTCGTGATGCTCTTGATCATTTTGATTTTATTATGGAATCTTTAAATTTAGTTCCGGATGAAAGAATAAAGCAGGCTATATATAGAGGTAAAATTGAAAGGTTTTTAGAAGATAATAATTATCTTGAAAATTATTTATATGCAGAACATTTGATTGAAGCTTATATAGCTAGTGGTAATTGTTTGGAAAAAGATTTTATTAAAATGGCTGGAATTGATGATAATACTATGTCTTATTGCAAAAATTTAATAAAATTTATTAATCCAGTTTTGTATACAAAGTTAGAAAATGCTATTCGCGATAAAAATGATAATGATATTCATAATACTATTACTACTATTAAACGTTTGGCATATGGGATTGATAAAGGATATTTACCAGATGGTAATTTGTTTGATGAACTAACTTTTTATAAAATGGTTCCTTTTAAGGAAACTGGTCCTAAGTTTTGCTACTTCTTAAAATGTTTTATTACTAGAAATATTGGTAGAGATAGTCGTATATATGCAATTATTAGTAACTATTTAAAAGAAAAAGGCATCAAGAGTATAGTGCCTGTTGAAGAAGATGAATTAATAAAAGATGAATCTTTAATAAATGATTTTCAGATTTCGGAAGATGTAATACACAATATTTTTAGGTATATGAAGGTAAATTATTTACCAAAAATTTTACCGGTATTTGATATTATATTAGATAAATATCTTAATGGTGAAATAGATTTTACTTCTTTAGATGAGCAAGAAAAACAGTTTGAAAAAGAAAAAATGGAAAGTTTATACAAAAATCCTTATCAGTTGGTTTTACGTAAAAATGGTGATATTTAATATTTAGCTTATTTGAAACTAATGTAGTTGATTCCTAATCTTTTATAAATAGTGGAAGCTCTAGGAAGATTTAGAATTCTAGCAAATATTAAGTTGTAGAATTCGTCTATTAATATAATTATGCATAGTGTGTAGCTGATTGTTAAAAAAAGTTTTTTGTTCATTTTCTTAGCTAGATAAAAACATAATGGTACTATTATATAAATTAATAGTAGACCTGATAAGCCAAAGAAAGTAACACTTCTTAAACATACAAAACCGTTAATATTTCCAAAATTTAGTATTTCAGTATTATAATCCCAACATCTAAAGCCATTTCCAATTATATACATACCAAGTCCTGATATATATTCTAAAATGCCACTACCAAAGAAACCTAGTAAAAATACTTTTAGTGGCTTTTTTCGATGTTTATAACTTAAAAAGTATATCATGATAGCACCAGTTGCATAGATATTAATCCATGGTAAAAAATTACCACCTCGCCAGTAAAATTTATCCATACCTTCATTAAAATAATAAAAGATAAATTCATATATAAAGCCAAAAACTCCTGATATTACTATTATTAAACATAGTATTGCTATGGTAGTTTTTTTATCAAATGTGTAGTCGTTATTTAAATAATTTTTATACTTCTTTTTCATATACTTCTCCATTAGTGTAATTATAACATGGTGTTAAGTTTTAGTGTAGCAAATAGTTGCTTTTTAAATTATTATTTTGTATAATTTTATTTGTAGAGTAGGGCCTTAAGTTACATAATTAGAGACTATTAAGTTTAGCTTATAGTCTTTTATTTTGCGGTTATTTAGTAATTTTAATATTAACTAAAAGTGTTAAAATAAATTTATTTTTAATTAATTATTTCCTTATGTATTAATGCTGATTTAGGTATATTTCTAGTTCTAAGTATGTAACTTAGATACTAAAAGGAGAAGTTTTATGAAAAATAATAAGAAAAAGCAAATATTTTTGACACTAGTAGCAGTATTAAGTTTAATATTGATAACGGTAGGAGTAAGTTATTCATTATTTACTTATTCTAAAACTGGTGTAACGGATAATATCGTAACAACAGGTAAGGTAAACTTTTTATATACTGAAGTAAGTGGAGTAGGAAAAGGTATTAGTTTAACTGATGCATTTCCAATAAGTGATGAAGAAGGAAAACTTCAAACAGGAGAAGGAAAGGTATTTGATTTTAAAATAACTTCGACAATAGAAATGAACTCTAGTATTTCATATGAAATAACAGCAAGAAAAAAGAGTGATTCTACCTTAGATGAAGATAAAGTAAAGTTATATTTAACTGAAGTTGATGGAACAGAAGAAGAAATACTACTAGATAAATATTCAAACTTAACACAAACTAATACTAAGGTACCAGATGGAGTAGTAGAAAAGACTATTTATGAAGGAACGGTACCAGCAAATACATCAAACTATGAAAAGAACTTTAGATTAAGAATGTGGATAAATAATGATACTGATTTTTCAGAGGGAGACATGAATAATAAAATATTTACTGTTACTGTAAATGTATATTCAACAGGTAAAGTAGTAGATGGTACTTTAGATTCAGATAATACACTAAAGAATTTAAGCATTGATAACTGTATATTATCACCAGAATTTAGTGGTGGTGTAACAGAATATTCATGTACAGTAGCAAACACTATAGAAAGTGTTAATATAATGGCAGAAGCAAATAGTAATAGTGCTAAAGTAAAAGGAACAGGTACAAAAAAATTAACATCAGAAGAAAATAGTTTATCAGTTAGAGTAGTAGCAGAAGATGGAAATGAAAGAATATATGTCATTAAAATAACTAAAAAGGAATTTATTAACATTTTTGGTAAAAATTATTACGTAATAGAAAAAGAACCGGATTTAACAACATCAAGTAATAACACAAATGATGAAAGTGGTTTATATAAATCAACATTAACTAATACAGGAGAACCAACATACTATTTTAGAGGAAATGTAGAAAATAACTATGTAAGTTTTGCAGGGTTTACTTGGCGAATAGTAAGAATTAACGAAGATGGAACAGTAAGAATAATAATGGAAGATGGAATAAATGATAATAAAACTTACACAATTAGTTCAAGTCGCAATAACTATATTTATATGTATTATTCTAATGATAAAGGAGTAGCCAAGGTAGAATTAGAAAATTGGTATGAGAATAATATTGAAAATAACCAAGAGTTAGCAAAAAATGTAGCGAGTGGTGATTACTTTTGTGAACAAGCAAAGGCAAAATATTCATATAATTATACATCAGGAAGTGCTAGTATGACTACATATTCAAGTTATACGCCAGATTTTAAATGTACAACTGATGAAAATGATAAAGGAATAGTAAACGCAAATGTTGGATTAATTACTTATGATGAAGCAGTATATGCTGGTGGTTATCGTAATGAAAATAACAATAGTTATTATTTATATAACGGTGTATATTTATGGACGATGAGTCCTGCAGGTTATGACGGCTCTTATGCTCGCGTATGGCTTATATATACAAATGGGAACTTAATCAATGGCAATGTTGTTGAAAATGGCGGAAGCAGTGGCAAGCGCACACTAAGACCTGTTATTAATTTAAAAGCCAATATAAAGGTAACGGGTTCTGGAACAAGCAGTGATCCATTTATAATAAATTAAAAATATTTGGTAATTTGTTTATATATACTAATAAAGTCATTAACATTATTTTAATTATATTAATAAAATATAGTAGGTGTGTGTTATGACAATTATTAATAAAAATACTGTTGTTGTTTTTTCTGATTTAGAATTAAAAGAAGTTTTGGAATCAAATAATGAATATACTTACATTTATTTTGGAAATAATGTCAGTCTTTCCACTGGAATTTCAATTTCTAGTAGTAAAAGTGAAGTTATAATTGATGGCACTTACAAAAACGTTACATATGAATATACAGATCAAAAAAAGCTTGGTACTGGTGATGCTATTGCGGTTATTTCACCACTTACTAAAAAAGTAACAGTTAAAAATATGAAAGTAACGGGATATAATTATTATGGTATTATCTATGTACCTGATACTGATAGTTATAAAGATATAGTTATCGAATATACAAATATTAATTATATAGGACCACAGATAAGCTTTAATCCGAGAGGACTTACTAGATTTATTGATGATATAATTACTATACAAGATAGTTATGCTAGTGGGAATGAAGTAGCTGAATGTAATAAAATTGAAATAGGTGGAAATACTACTATTAATCATAAGTCAACTAGTAATTCATCGTTTTGGTTTAGAAATCAAAATCCAACTATGACTATATTAAATAATGCAGTAGTTAATTTTACTAGTACTTCAAGAGAATTATTTTATGGCGTTAAAGATTTAATGTTAACTATTTCCAAAAATGCTTCTTTTTATGTTACTAGTTATAATGGGCTTGCCTATGGAAATTATGGTACTGGTACAACATTAATAGATGAAAATGCTGTATTTTCATTATCTAAAACTAATTATAATGGTAGTTATGCTACTTGGTATAGTTATGGTGAAATAACACTTAATAGTGGATCATCACTAGTTATTATAAATGATTTTCCTAATATAATTTCTTCAAATTATAATATATATTTTCAAGGTAAACAAGCTGGATTAATACTTAATAATCCATTAAGATTAGTTTTATATAATAGCATTGGTAATGTTATTAGTGCTACTGATACAACATCATTTAAATTTAATTATAGTAGAATAAATCTATTTGATAAAGCTATTAGCATGTTAGATGATATATCTGTTCAAACTTTACCTACTTATTCTTGGTATAAATCTGATAACCTGTCTACTATAAATGGTACTTTTACTTCAACAGCAACTACTATTAGTGATAATAATTATACAGAGGAAGAACTTAATAGTTTACCTGGTTTAACTAATTTTAATATAGCTAATAAGAAAATTATTTCTGTTGGTACTGTTGAATTTATGGTTAATGCTTTAACGGATACTGATACTATGATGAGTGGGGTTACTGATATTAATAGTTCTGTTTTAATTGAATTTAATAATTTTTCTACTGTTGTTAGGGCTAATGAAGATGGTGAATTTAGTTATTCATATACAGATACTTTACCAATTGGTACTGTGATAACCTTTACTGTAAAGAAATATAACGATGTTTTATATTTTACTAAAAAAATACAAATTGTTTATAGTGGTGAATTAGTTTTAAGTAGTGCTACTAAAGATATTAAGTTTGATCCTACTGTACTTAGTACTAATCCTGTTATTTGTCCTAGATTAGCAGATATTGATATTACTGTTTCTGATTCTAGAATAAATAGTACTAATTGGAAGCTTTATGCATCTATTTCTCATGATTTAATGTCAAGTGATGGCCTGATATTAAAAGAATCTTTGATTTACGTTGATGATGATGGTACTAAAGTGTTATCAACTATACCAGTTTTAGTATATACTGGTGAAGAAAATGGTGGTGTTACTAAAGTTACTAATATTAACTGGGCTAAAGATAAAGGCATACTATTATGTTTAAATGATCCTTTAATGAATAATGTAGAGTATGAGACAAAAATTATTTGGACTATTGAAGAGTAAAAAAAGTAATAACTGGTTTTAATTATACTAGTTATTACTTTTCAATATGAGATAATAAAAAACAATATGGAGTTCATATTGTTAGAATTAGATAAGTAAAGTCTTTTAGTTTATTGATGCGTTATATTTTTTGATAATAAGATTAACATTTGCAAAATCAATATTAGCAGTACTACTATCTCCTATAATACCACAGCGAACATATATTGTTGTTTTGGTATCTATTTTGGTCATTATTGTTTCTGAACAATCCATTCTTGATGTAGTGCCTGCTTTAACTTCAAATGATAGATCTTGTATTACAGAACCATTAGTATTTGATAAGTAAAAAATTGCTCCATGGCTTTGATCTACTCCAGATATTTGGCCACACAATGTTATTTCATAAATTCCTGGTTCATTTAGTGTAGTATTTGTATCATCAATAATATCAAAATAAGTGCCATCATCTATTGCTAAGTGTTCTTGAATTGTCATGATTTTTGAATAATTAGCTTGAGCATAACTTAAAAATAAAACAGCATCATAACTTGCAGGATTTTTTATACTTGATCCTGTTGGGCCTATTGGGCCAATATCTCCTTTTGGGCCAGTAGGACCAATATCGCCTTTATCTCCCTTTTCACCTTTATCACCTTTTGGAATAGTAAATTCTAAAGTATGTTCAAGTCCATTTTTTGCATCAGTTACCTTTGCTTTTGTTCCTGCTTCTCCGGTTGTTGTATTTCCAATTATAAATGTTTCAGTGTCACCACTTGGACCTTTAATATTACCAACATCTACCCAATTGTTAGTATTTGAATCCCATATATATAATTCACCATTTACAATATAAGTGTCGCCATCTTTTCCTAATGGATGTTCATTTTTTAATTCATCTAAACTATTGTAATTTCCTAATATTTCTAGACCTTTTCCTCTAGGCCCAGTAGGCCCAGTTGGACCGATTGCATAAGGAATAACGCCAACTCTTTTTAATTTTGAACGTACTTCATTAATCTCTATAATTTGATTAATTTTATCTTCATAATTCATAATATCACCTCAATAATAGTTACTGTATTTTATGTATTAATGCTTTATTTTGGCTATGGTATTGCCTAGTAGTATATTTAAATGATTATTTTAAATAAAGTATAGAAAAAAGGCGTTATATATAATATAATTTTAATATATTTATTTTTGATTAAAAAATTATATATATAATATGATTTGCTGATTTGATGTTTAGTTAGGAGTTTTATTATGAATAAAGATACAAAAAATTTAGGAAAGCTAGTTAACTATTATAAAAAATACAAATTTCTTTCAATAATGGTTATTATTTTTAGCTTAATATATGCCGGAATATCATTATTATCGCCAATATATGAAGGAAAAATGCTTGCTTTTTTTGAAGACTTTAATAAAGAAAATATAATTAAAACAGCGCTTTTTTTACTTATTATTAGGGTAATAATTGAAATAGTTACTAATGTTTGGTCAAGATTTGTGTTGAAGTTAAATGGAAAAGTTAATTTTGATTTGAAGAGTGATATGTTAGAGAGTTTGACAAGTTTTGAAGTTAAAAATTTTGATAATACTAACTCAGGAATTTTTATATCAAGATTAAATAAGGATACTACTGAATTATCTGAATTATTTGATTGCGTAACAGATGATTTATCTGGCGTTATTTTAAATGTTAGCTTTATTTGTTATGTCCTTTATTTAAATTTATATTTAGGATTATTTCTAATTTTAAATGTAGTTTTAGTATATATATTAATTTCAAAAAAATTATTTTACTATAAAAGAGCAAAGAGAGATTATAAAGCTAAAGATGAGAGTGTTGTTGGACTCTATACTGATGTAATACGCGGTATAAGAGAAATAAAGGATCTTAATTTAAAAAATAAAGTATTAGCTGATGTTAATGAAAAAACGAGCGAATCAATAGATGCTAAAGTAAAAAGTACTGATATTAGAAGAACTTGGAATAGGTGGATTGCATTTTTTCAACATATTCTAGATTTTTGTTTTATTCTTATTTCTATTTATTTTATAGTTAATGATTCTCTGCAAGTAAGTTCATTTTTAATTATATTTTTATATAAAAATAAAGTTTTAAAATTGATAGATTATGTTTCTAGTATTAGAGAAAAATTAGCAGATGGAAAGGTAGCAGCTTCAAGAGTATTTGATGTAATTACTTATAATTCATTTACAAAGGAAAAGTATGGAATGAAAGATGTTACTAATATTAAAGGGTATATTGAATTTAAAAATGTGAAGTTTAAGTATAATACAAAGGATTTATTTGATGATTTAAGTTTTAAAATAAAACCAAATAAAATGGTAGCAATTGTTGGAAAAAGTGGTGAAGGAAAGTCAACTATTTTAAAATTAATTAATAAAAATTATGAAATAGATGAAGGAAAAATTCTAATTGATGGTTTAAATATAAATGATTTATCAGAAAAAACGATAAAGGATAATATATCTATTGTTTCACAATCTCCGTATATATTTAATTTATCTATAAAAGAAAATATTAGATTAGCTAATCCTAATGCAAATGATACAGATATTGTAGAGGTATGCAAAAAAGCCCAAATACATGATTTAATTGTAGAAATGCAAGATGGTTATGATACGGTAGTTGGTGAAAATGGTATAATTTTAAGTGGCGGTCAAAAACAAAGAATAGCTATTGCTAGAGCTTTAATAAAAAAATCTAAAATAATTTTATTTGATGAAGCAACAAGTTCATTAGATAATAATAATCAGGAAAAGATAAAGAAAATAATGAAAGAATTAACAAAAGATCATACTGTTATTATTGTTGCCCATAGGTTAAGTACAATAGTTGATGCTGATGATATTTTATTTTTAAGTAATCATAAAATAATTAGTAATGGAACACATCATGAACTTATGAAGAAATGTGTAGAATATAAGAATCTTTATGAAATTGAAGATTAATAGTAACAATACTTAATTTTGTATTGTTTTTTTTATATATAATGAAAGTGCATTTTTTAAAAAGTAACTAAAAAAGACATGATAAAAATTATGTCATGTCAAAAAGAACTAAGACCTATTTAAAATTTTCAATAGATAGCATACATAGTACCACCGCAGTATGGGCAATCCATTTCGGAAGTACTTTTCTATTTATAAATTTTAAAAATCCCATTTGCTCATTTACGAC
>CAKOXL010000030.1 GCA_934130105.1 uncultured Bacilli bacterium
AAAATAAAAAAAGAAAATCAAATTTATTATAAAATTCAACTTTCTTTATTATTTGCCCCAAAACTCTTTACACTAACCACCAATAATTAATCCTTTTTTTCTTAAATAAAGTTTCCTCATCCAATCAACTGGAATAACAGAAAGTGCAAGTAATATAGTAGCTATTAATTCATTTAAAGTTAAACCATAAGTTCTAAACAAACTACCACCATAATAAATCAAAATAAGTTGAACAACCACAATAAATAGAATAACTACAATAAAAACCTTATTCTTTAATAAATTAGAAAATAAATTTAATCTATGTGTTCTAGCATTAAAACAATTAAATATTCCCATAAAAATAAACAAAGCAAAAAAAGCGGTCATTAAATAATGAAATGATGCATCATACCTATATATATTTCTAATAATATTACTCTTTAGAAAAAAGACACATAATAAAGATGAATAAGTACCAGTAAATATAATTTCATCAAACATATAACGATTAACAATATTTTCATCTTTCTTCTTAGGTGATTCTTCCATATACTCATCTAAAGGTGCCTCATAACTAAAAGCTATACCAGCAAGGGTATCCATAATCATATTAATCCATAACATTTGAATTACAGTAACTGGTGTTTCAACTCCTATAAAAGGTCCAACTATTGATAAAAATATTGCACACATATTAACAGTAAGCTGAAAGATAATAAACTTTCTAATACTTTTAAAAGTAGTTCTTCCAAATAAAATAGCTTTTGAAATTGATAAGAAGTTATCATCTAAGATAACAATTTCACTTGCTTCCTTAGCAACCTCTGTACCACTTCCCATCGCAAAAGCAACATCAGCTTTTTTAAGAGCTGGGGCATCATTTACGCCATCCCCAGTCATCCCAACAACTAAACCCATATCTTGACAAATTTTTACTAACTTGCTTTTATCTTGTGGCAAACTTCTAGCAACAATTTTAAGTCTTGGCATAATAGCCTTTATTTGATCATCACTCAAATTATTTAACTCTGTACTTGTTAATACCAAATCATTACTACTAGTTATCAAGCCTATCTCCTTACCAATAGAAATAGCTGTATCTTTATTATCACCTGTAATCATTACCGTTTGTATACCAGCTTTTCTTACCATTTCAATTCCAAAAGATGCTTCACTTCTAACTTCATCTTTCATTAACATTAACCCAATTAAAGTCAAATCACTTATTTTTTCATAATTATAGTTATCATTAAATGCTAATAATATTACCCTAGTTCCCTGTTTTGCGATAGCATTTAACTTATTTTTAATCGTGTTAATATCAAGAGATAGTTTTTCACCATTTTCACCCAAAAAAGTAGTACACTTCTCTAGTAATATTTCAGGTGCACCCTTAATTAGATTTATTTTATTATTAACTCCATTTCTATATTCAACTACTGCTGTTGAGTATTTATCTTTGCTATTAAACGCTTTTCTGGATATTACTTTTAAATTAGGTATAGGAGTAGTTATAAATTTACGTAAAGATCTATCAGTAATATTACCACCTATTATTTTATCTTCCGATAACACACTTTCATTATTATAAACAAGAGACATTTTTAAATATTTATATAACTTTTCATAATTAGAAACTTCAAGCTCATTATTATAGTTTTTTAAACTTCCAGATACAAAACCAATTACTTCTAACTTTCCCTTAGTTAGTGTTCCGGTTTTATCAGTAAATAAAATATTTAAACTTCCAGCTGTCTCTATACCAACTAACTTCCTAGTAAGAACATTATTTTTTAGCATTCTTTTCATATTAGAAGATAACACTAAAGTAATCATCATTGGTAAACCTTCAGGTACAGCAACTACTATAATAGTAACACTAAGAGTAAGTGCATATATTAAATGATTAGCCATTAAATGAAAATTAGTAACAGTATCAACTATCTTAGTAAAATCAAAATTATTTTCTATCACAATTGATGAAAACAAGTAAGAAATAGATACTAAAAACGCACCAATATAGCCTATTTTACTAATTAATTGTGCAAGTTTTCTCAATCTAATTTTTAGTGGACTATCTGGATTATCTTCCTGAATTTCCTCAGCTAATTTACCATAAAAAGTATTATTACCAACCTTTTCTACTGACATAATTGCCATTTTTGAATATACAACGCACCCCCTATAAACCATATTTTTAGCAGTAGGAACCCCTTCGGTTTTACATTTATATGCTTCCTTAGTCTCACCATTTAAACTTGACTCATCTACACTGATCTCACCATCAATTATAATTCCATCGGCAGGAATTCTATCTCCAGTTTCAAGCTTCACAATATCTCCAACTACAACTTCATTTATAGGAATTTCAGTTAAGATACCATCTCTTATTACCTTACAATTTATTGATGAAGACTCTTCTTGTAATCTTTCAAAAGCTTTTTCACTACCATATTCAGAAATAGTAGAAATTAAACTAGATAAAAAAATCGCTATAATTATACCTAGAGTTTCAAACCAATCAAAATCTTGAAATAAAAATACCGTTTTAATAGCTAATGCAATAAGTAGGATTTTTATAATTGGATCCCCAAGAGTTTCTATAAATTGCCTTAAGAAGGATTTTTTCTTTTTACTAGTAATTTCATTAGTGCCATATTTTTTACGAGAATTTATGACTTCATTTTTACTTAATCCGTTTCTATTAATCATAGTTACCTCCTACTAAAATATATTTAGTAAGAGATACATTTAGAATAATATATGTTGTCGAAAAAACAAACTAACCAAATATTCTAAAAATAGTAGCCGTTAATAAACATAGCATAAAACCACAAATAGTTGGTATAAAAATAGCATACAACATCCATTTTATACTACCAGTTTCTTTTTTTATAGTTAAACACGTAGTAGAACAAGGAAAATGCATTAAAGAAAATATAATCATATTAAGTGCTGTAAGAAAGGTCCATCCATTATCAATAAGTAAATTTTTAAATTCCATAACACTAGAATAATTAGTAATACTTCCAAGTTTCAAATAACTCATTATTATAATTGGAATTACTATTTCATTAGCAGGAAAACCTAATATAAAAGCTGTTATAATTACACCATCTAAACCAATTAATCTTCCAACAGGATCTAAAAAGTTATTGATATAAGATAAAATACTAACATTTGAAATTTGGACATTAGCTAATACCCATATTATAAAACCAGCTGGTATCGTTACTATAACCGCTCTATAAAGAACATGAAGCGTTTTATCAAAAAAACTACGTACAATAACCTTTAATACTTGTGGTTTTCTATATGGAGGTAATTCTAAAGTAAATGAAGAAGCAACACCTTTTAAAAGTGTTTTTGATAAAAGATAAGAAACTAAAAAGGTCATTAAAATAGCTAATAAAATAAACATAGTCAAAAATAAAACTTGATAAAAATTATATAATCCACCACTAACTGTACCAACAAAGAACATAGAAATCATCAATATTATAGTAGGAAACCTACCATTACATGGTACTAAATTATTAGTAAGTATAGCAATTAATCTTTCTCTTTTTGAATCAATAATCCTAGTTCCAATAACGCCAGCAGCATTACAGCCAAATCCCATCATCATACAAAGCGCTTGCTTTCCACAGGCACAACACTTTTGAAAACCCTTATCTAAATTAAAAGCAATTCTAGGTAAAATACCAAAATCTTCCAATAAAGAAAACAAAGGAAAGAAAATAGCCATAGGTGGTAACATTACTGATACTACCCAACTTAAAGTTCTATATATTCCACCTACTAATAAATTAATAAACACATCAGGCATTTTAATGCTATAACAGAAATTAAGCAAACCATCTTCTAATTTAGAAAATAAATCAAATAAAAATTGCGATGGATAATTTGAAGCAGTGATTGTTAACCAAAAAATAATCATTAACATAAGTAACATAATTGGAATGCCAGTTACTTTACTAGTCAAAATTTTATCTAATCTATTGTTTTTATTTTTTTCACTATTATGACTAGTAACATCAGAAGTAATATCAGAAGCCTTTTTAACAATATATTCTACTATCTTATCTTTTTCTAATTTATTATTAGCATTAATTATCTGCTTAAGTTCTTTATCATCATCAATACTATAACCAAGATATCCTGATATTTCTTGATTCATAACACAATCACATTCTAATAAACGTAGTGCCAACCATCTAGATGACAAATTTTTAATATTCTTTTGTTTTAAAATTTCTTCCATTTTTAAAACATTTTCTTCTATTTTCTTTGAGTATCTAACCTTAACAACTTTATTAGATAAAAAATCTGCTTTTGAAATAGTATCTAATAATTCATTAATTCCTTTTTTTCTTCTAGCTTCCATTCCTATAACTGGTACACCAAGTTTCTTTTCTAACAATTTAAGATCAATTATAAGATTATTTTTTCTAGCTTCATCAAGTAAATTTACACACACAATAACATTAGATGTAATTTCTAATACCTGTAATACTAGGTTCAAATTTTTTTCTAAACAAACAGCATCACAAACTACTAAAACACAATCATATTCTTCAAAACATAAAAAATTTCTAGCAACTTCCTCTTCATCAGAATGAGAAATTAAAGAATAAGTACCTGGCAAGTCGATTAATTCATACTCATCATTTTGGTATTTAAAATTACCAATTGCCTGAGTAACTGTTTTACCAGGCCAATTACCAGTATGTTGATGCATCCCTGTTAAAGCATTAAAAATAGTTGATTTGCCAACATTAGGATTTCCAGCTAACGCTATTTTTTTCATTTTAACTCCTCCACTAAAATATCTTTTGAATCACTTTTTCTAATTGCAATAAGTGTATTTCTAATTCTATATGCAATTGGATCTTTAAAAGGATTATCTAATTCTGCTTTAATAATAGTGCCAGGAATAAATCCCAAGTCAAGAAGCCTTCTACGGATACTACCAACATTATTAATTTTAATAAGTCTAGCCATTTTACCAACTTTCAAATTATTTAAAGTTATTATATTGTTCATATTATCACACTCTATTTTAATATATGTGTTAGTGGTAATTTTGTCCAAAATAAAAAATATCAAAACAATGATATCTTTTATTCATACTTATATTTTATAATTGTAGCAATTAAATTACTAAAATTTACTAAATCGTTACTACACTCAAAAACAATCCTAATTTTTTTTAAATAAACGGTTGTTGATAAAGTTTCCATAATTGTAATTATTATATTAGTTAATAACAGAATTTTATTCTTACAGTTTAAAGTTGGAACAAAGATAGTTTTCATTTCAACAAACTGTTCATCAAACGAATATAAATTAAGTAACAACTTTCTACTAAAAATTTTTTCATCTAAAGGATTAAACTTATTAATAGAATAAATATCAGAAATATTTATAAAATCAGTTTTATTAGTTCCTACAATTGATTCTAAATTTTTTCTTATAATTTTTTGAATATTTTTAAAGTTACACCCTAATTTTGATATTCCATAATAAAGATTAGCTAACTTTATAAATGTATAATTCATTGGTATATAATCATTATCAAAGTACAAACTATCTTTTAGACAGAATGGACATAAACACAATTTATTTTTATTAACATTTTTTATTTTATCAACATAAAAAACGTTCAAACAGTTGTAACATACAGCAATATTATTAACACTAATCTTTTCCTCATACGGATAATTATCTTTTAACTTCTTAATCTCATTCAATTCTTCTGATATTGAATAATCACTAGGTGGAAATGAATTATCCGGTATCAACAATAATTTATCAATAATTAAAATCAAAGTATTATCCTTAATATTTTTTGTTGTAACTATTACCTTAAGTAAAATAAGTAACTCTTCTTCTTCTAAACTATCAATAGTTTTATCTTTTATAGATAGATATTTCTTTTTATAATTTTTAGGCATCACTAAAAAATAATTAACATCATTACATAATTCTACTATCTGAACTATTTTAAAATTTTTATATTTTTCTAACCACCAATATTTCATAAAACCAAAAGCCCCTCTTATAAAAATATACTTATATTATAACCTAGTTTGATATTTTTAGGTATCAATATTTTATTGAACGTTACCTTTTTTTATCGTATAATAAAACTACTACAAAATAAAGCTATGAAGGAGTAACTATGAAAGTAACTATTTTAGGAGCTGGTGCATATGGATTAGCACTAGCATTAACATTTTATAGAAACAACAATGATGTTACAGTTTGGACAAAAATTGAAAATGAAAGAGATAATTTGATAAAAACTAGACAAAATAATAAAGCATTACCTAATGTAATTATACCAGAAGAAATAACGATAACTACTGATATTAGTTGTTGCAATAAAAGTGATATAGTAATTATCGCTATACCAATTAACTATTTAAGAAGTACATGTATAGAACTTAAAAATTATATAAATAATAATACTATTATCTGTATAGCAACAAAAGGTATTGAAAATAAAACTAATGCCTTATGTCATGAAATATTAAGTGATATTACCAAAATAGAAAATATTGTAATATTATCTGGACCAACTTTCGCTATTGATTTAGCAAATGATGAATTTTGTGGCTTAACTCTTGCAACAAATAATTTTAATAACTATATAGCTATTAAAAATTTGCTAGATAATAATAAAATAAAGTTAGAATATACAAACGACATAATAGGTACTGAGTTATGTGGTTCATTAAAAAATATTATGGCAATAATATCAGGACTTATTAATGGTATGATGCTAAGTGAAACCACAAAAGCATTATTTTATACCCAAGCAACCAAAGAATTAAAAAAACTATTAAAAGAATTAAATGGTGATATTAATACCACTTATTTGCTTTGTGGGATTGGTGATTTACTATTAACTTGTACTAGTAGTAAAAGTAGAAATTATACCCTAGGAAATATGCTAGCTACATCAAATAAAAATGAAATTATAACATATATAGAAAATAATACTGTAGAAGGTTACACAACATTAATTTCTATTTATCAAATTATTAAAAGTAAAAACATCACCTCACCATTAATTGAAGCACTATATGAAATAATATTTGAAAATGCTAATATTGAAAAAATATTAACAGCCTTAATAAAATAAATGCTAATATTTACATTTATCATTGATTAAATAAAAAGATAGACAAATATTAAAAAAAATAGTATAATTCATATCGGTTAGTTCTTTTATTATGAACTTATGAAAGGAGAATATTTATAAATGAAACCAAACACTGAAACAAGAATTATTGTTTTAGGTGGTTTAGGAGAAGTAGGAAAAAACATGTATTGTTTAATGCATGAGGATGAGATTGTTATTATTGATGCGGGAATTAGGTTCCCAGAAGGGGAACTTTTAGGTATTGACTATGTCTTACCAGATTATACTTTTTTAAAACAAAATGAAGAAAAAATAAAAGCTTTAATTATTACTCACGGGCATGAAGATCATATTGGTGCCATACCATTTTTACTACAAGAGGTTAATATTCCAGCTATTTATGCACCAAAACAAGCAAAAGAATTAATTGCTATAAAACTACAAGATCGTAATATACGTTACGATACTCTTTATGCATATACTGATAAAGATATATTAAAGTTTAAACATTTTGAAATTGAATTTTTTAGAACAACTCATTCTATTCCTGATTCTCACGGAATTTACCTAAAAACACCAAACGGTAGCGTTGTAACAACTGGGGATTTTAAATTTGACTTAACACCAATCGGTCCGATGGCTGATTTACACAAAATGGCAAGACTTGGCGAAAGAGGTGTTGATTTACTACTAAGTGATTCAACCAACGCATTAAATGAAGGAATGTCTATTAGTGAATCAAAGGTTGATAACGCTTTAATGGATATTTTTGATAAATATACATCAGAACGTATAATAATAGCTACTTTTGCATCAAATATCTACCGTTTAAAACATATTGTTGAAACTTGTTACAAACATAATCGTAAAATTTGTGTATTTGGAAGAAGTATGGACAATAATATTAAAATTTCTATTGAAGGAGGTTATATTGATCATAAAGAGATAATTATAACTCCTGAAGAAGCTAAAAATCTAAAACCAAGTGAAGTGTGTTTATTATGTACTGGAAGTCAAGGTGAACCACTTGCTGCTTTATCAAGAATGGCTGATGGAACATTTAGACAAATATCACTTAGACCTGATGACATTGTTATATTCTCATCAAGTCCTATTCCAGGTAATGCTGTAAGTATTTCTAGAACTATAAATAAACTTTACTTAAAAGGTGTTAAAGTATTTACTAATACATCACTAAGTGAATTACACACTTCTGGACACGCTAACCAAGAAGAGCTTAAACTAATGATTAGGTTAATTAAGCCAAAATATTTAATGCCATTTCATGGCGACTATCGTATGTTAAAAAGACATGCCAATTTAGGAGTTGAATGTGGCATTCCTAAAGAAAATACCTTTGTACTTGAAAATGGTGATATCTTAATACTTAAGAACCATGAAATTACCAAAACCAAAGAAAAAGTATCTGGTGATGATATCTACGTAGATGGTAATCGTATTGGTGAAGTTGGTGGTATTGTTTTAAGAGATAGAAAAATAATGGCAAATGATGGTATATTGGTAGTTATTGCTAATGTAAATATGGAAAAAAGAAGTCTACTAATTAAACCAAACATAACAACAAGAGGATTTATATTAGTTAATGAAAATGAAGAGTTAATTAAACAAATAGAAGATGTAGCTTATAATATTTTAAAAGATAAATTAGATAACACCAAAGATAACATAAACGATATTAAAAGTAAAATTATAAGTGATTTAATTATATTTGTTGAACAAAAAACTGGACGTCGTCCTATTATACTTCCAGTTATAATTGATATTAAAAAATAATATAAAAAGATACTAGTAATAATAAAAACTAGTATCTTTTTTTAAATTATTAGATATTATTCTATTTTTGTTTCAACTTCTCTAGTTGCACTAGGACTAACCTTAGTACTAGACCAATTACTCCACTCACCCCATGTTGTTCTTTTGCACATTTTGTAGCATGTTTTACAGCATTTATTCTGTTCAACAAGACTATAATCTGCTTGGCAAGTACTATCTAGGGCATCACTAGAAATACAACCACATGAATATTGTTCACACTCATAAGACTCAACTATGGCATCACGATAGCGGTAATAAATTGTTCCGGTTTTATCTGTAACTATAACTTTTCTTTCTTTTTCTATATAATTACCAACCTTATCAGTAGCAGTATATTTTATTATATATTCACCTACTGTGTTTGTATCTATTTTATCTGGAACAGAAGTATAGTTTCCATTTAGCCCAGATCCATCATCATAAACTTGTACTCCATTTCTAGGAGAAAAATTTTGCCCCAATTTTATTATGGAATTATTTATAAAATTAATAACTGGGGGATCTTTGTCAATCGTATTAACAACAACAGGAATGCTATTACTAGTTCTTCCATTGATATCCTTAACCATAACCATAACAGTAGTATTATCTGTAACTAAATATGAATTTGATTCTTGAAAACTTACCCCACCATCAAATGAATAACCACTAATTTTATCAATATCATTAGTAATTGTAATAACTATATCATTACTTGTCCAAACTGTTGATGATAATGAATAACTAGGATATTCTATTAATGGTCTATTATTAATATTTAGATAAGCTAAATACCCAAGAACAGCAATTAAAATAAAACTAACAAAAATAATTACTAATATAATTATTTTTTCCTTTTTATGGTTGTTTGTTTCAAAATTATAATTAGGCATATATAACAATCTCCTTATAAAAATAAATATTATATGAATATTAAAAAAGACAAAAAGAAGAGTTACTTAGCCTCTTCTTGTGCTCTGGTTTCACGAATAACAGTAACTTTTATAGTACCAGGATATTGCATAGTTTTTTCAATTTTTTCTTTAATATCTCTAGCAATTTTGTGTGATTCTAGATCATCAACTTCCTCTGGCTTAACAATAACTCTAAGTTCACGTCCGGCTTGAACAGCAAATGTTTTTTCAACACCATCTATATCATTTCCAATAGCTTCTAACTGTTCTAAACGTTTAATATAATTTTCTAAGGAATCATTTCTAGCACCAGGGCGGGAAGCTGACAAGCTATCAGCTATTGCTACAATAACAGCAATAACACTAGTTGCTTCATGATCTCCATGATGAGAAGCTATTGCATTAACAACAACTTCTGGTTCTTTATATTTCTTAGCAATATCTACACCAATCTCAACATGGCTACCTTCTATTTCATGATCAATTGCTTTACCGATATCATGAAGTAATCCAGCACGTCTGGCAAGAGTAACATTCTCACCTAACTCACCAGCAATTACACCAGACAAATGTGCAACCTCAACAGAATGCTGTAATGCATTTTGACCGTAACTTGTTCTAAAATGAAGTTTACCAATAATTTCAACAAGTTCTGGAGCAACCTTAGTTAGACCAAGTTCAAACAAAACATTATTACCATATTCAATAATTTTTGATTTCATTTCCTTGCTAACCTTATCGTACAATTCTTCAATACGTGTTGGATGAATTCTACCATCTTTAAGCAAGTTCTCAAGTGTCTGTCTAGCAATTTCCCTTCTTAAAGGATCAAAACTAGATAAAACAACAGCTTCTGGTGTATCATCTATTATTAAATCAACACCTGTAATAGCTTCTAACGTACGAATATTACGTCCCTCTCTACCAATAATTCTACCTTTTAAATCATCGTTAGGTAAATTAACAGTGGTTACAGTCTGTTCGTTAGCAACATCAGCAGCGAATTTTTGCATCGAAGAAACAAGTAAGTCTTTGGCTTTTTTATCTACTTCTAATTTTGCTTCATTTTCACTCTCTTTGATATATGCAGCTATTTCAATAGACATAGATTCTTTTACCTTATCCATTACCATAACTCTGGCTTCTTCTTTGCTTATACCAGAAATATCTTGAAGTAAATCTAATTGTTGTTGTTTAATTTCTTCCACTTTAACTTGCTCATCTTGGATTTGTTTTTGTTTTTCAAATAATTTGTTTTCACGCTCATCTAAAGTAGATTCTCTTTTCTGATAAAGTTCATCACGTTTATCCATATTTTGTTCGCGCAGCATTAACCTATCTTCAGATTCTTTTAATTCCAATTTTTTTTCTTTAATTTCTTTATCACAATCAAGCTTTAATTTATGTATTTCTTCTTTTGATTCTAAAATTGAATCCCTTTTTAATTTTTCAGCTTCTTTGCGTGCTTTTTCTATAATTATTTCTACTTTTTTATTTGCACTATTTTCTCTAATGTAATTTAAAATAATATTTAAAACAAAACCTATAATTAATCCAATAACGACTAGTAAAATGGAGATAGCTATTTTCATATAATACATGCCTCCATTTCATATATGTTAAATAAATTCTTAATCATTAACATCTAATTACATTTTAAATTTAATTTACTAATAAGTCAAGGAAAAAGAAACGTTTATCTATACATTAAAAAAAGGAAAATAATTATTTTTCCTTTTTCTTTTCTCCAATTCCATAGTACTCACGAATTTGTTTTTCAAGTTCATTACAAATTTCTGCATGATCTTTTAAGAAAAGCTTAGCATTTTCTTTACCTTGACCTATTTTTTCACCCTTATAAGAATACCAAGCACCAGATTTTTCTAAAATACCACAATCAGTGCCTAAATCAATAATTTCGCCTTCATGGCTAACTCCTTCACCATACATAATATCAACAACTGCAGTTTTAAATGGAGGGGCAACTTTATTTTTTACAACTTTAATTGTGGTTTTATTTCCAACAATGCCATCACCAATTTTTAATGATTCACTTCTTCTTACATCAAGACGAATAGTAGAATAAAATTTCAAAGCCCTACCACCAGGGGTAGTTTCTGGATTTCCAAACATTACTCCCACTTTTTCTCTTAATTGATTAATAAAAATAGCAGTTGTTTTGGTTTTACTGATAGTACCTGATAATTTACGAAGTGCTTGGCTCATCAATCTTGCTTGAAGTCCGACATGAGCATCTCCCATTTCACCATCAATTTCAGCTTGTGGAACAAGTGCTGCAACTGAGTCAATTACCACAATATTAACAGCTTCACTTCTTACTAGTGCTTCACAAATTTCCAAAGCCTGTTCACCAGTATCTGGTTGAGCTAGTAGTAATTCATTAATATCAACACCTAAATTTTTTGCATATACAGGATCCAATGCATGTTCAGCATCAATAAATGCAGCACGACCACCATTTTTTTGCACTTCAGCAATAGCATGCAAAGCAAATGTTGTTTTACCACTTGATTCTGGTCCATATATTTCAATAATTCTACCTTTAGGATAACCACCAACTCCCATAGCAATATCCAAATTTAAACTACCACTAGAAGTTACATCAAGTTCCATATGTTTGTTATCCCCTAAACGCATTATAGAACCTTTACCAAATTGTTTTTCAATATCACTTAACACCTTTTCAAGTGCTTCATTTTTATCTACATTTTTTGTCATACAATATATATCCTCTCTCTAAATTAAAAAACTAACATATTAAAATAAATAATTCATTGTTATCAGAAAATATTTACGCTATCAAATAGCAATAGTAATTTTCATTTGGCTTACAAGTACATCATACATTATTTTCTGAAAAAATGCAATACCTTTTTTCAAACAAATGTTTTATAAAAATTAAACTACTAGAAAGCACAAAAAAAAGAAAATTTCTAAACTGAATTTTCTTTTTTTATTAATCGATAACACACAATTTTTAAAAATTAATTTTGCTCAGACAATATTTTTTTATTAAGTAAGTAATACTGAATCATTGAAACAAAAGACATAATAGTAGCAAAATATATTAATAATAAATCAACTCTTATATTAATATAAATGAATGGAACATCGTAAAAAAATAATAACATTATACCAACCATAAGTGAAGCTGTTTTAATCTTTCCTGATGGTATAGCTGAAACAACTTTTCCCTTACTAGCCGCTTCCATTTTTATTGAATTAACTACAATGTCGCGAATTATAATAACAACAGGTATAATTGGACTTATCATTCCTTCGGAAGAAAAAATGATTAAAATAGGATTAACTAAAATTTTATCAGCAATAGCATCAAGCATTTTTCCTAAATCAGTAACTTGATTATTTTTCCTTGCCAAATAGCCATCTAAGAAATCAGTTAAACTAGCTACAATAAAAATAACACCAGCAATCAAATATCTTATATCAATATCAATACCAGCACGTATTACTGGAATAGAGATACCAACAGCATCAAATGGAAAGATTAATAAAATACTAATAATTATAGATAATATAATCCTAAAAACTGTAAGCTTAGTAGGTAAATTCATAAATTTCCTCCATACCAATTCCTTTTAATTCCGAAGATATATCATCGGAAACGCTTCTAAATTTAAATATAATAAAAACGACTAATAATAATATAAAAATAGTAGCTATCAAAATAATTAATGGCTTGAGTTTTAAAAGATTGAGTTTTATTTTTGAAGTTTTAACATATGTATATGGAGAAACTACCTTCTGATTCTCAGATTCATCTTTTTCCTTTGCTAAACGTCTTGCTTCTAATATATCATCTAAGGAAATTTTTGAAGTATGCTCAAACATAAAATCATTAAACTCATCAATAATATCGTCTGTTTTAATGCCTAAATATTTACCATAATCTTTTATTAACTCTCTTAAAGTAAAAACATCTTTAAAAGCTCTAATATTGCCATCTTCAATATTTTCTAATTGAATAACTGAAATATTTAAATCTTCTGCAGCCTCTTCAAGACTTACACCATTATTAATTCGTGTATCTCTCAAAAAAGAACCTATTTCTTTCAAGTTATGCACCTTCTAACAAAAAAAATAATACTTTATAAGCCATGTTCTGTACCTATTACTAGGTGACAAACATTTATCTATTGATTACTCAATCCTTGATCTTGTTCAATTCCTCAATCAAGACTCCCCTACCATAATTTGGGTTTCTCACTCGCGGGGTTTACCTCGTTTCACCTAACTTTTTCAAGTTAGTATCGTCACTGTGGCACTTTACAATTACTATTTCCATATTTTAAAAACTTAGGAATTTTCATCGCCGTTAGCAAAGCTACCTAAGGTTATTAATTCCCTTAGCGCGAACACTACAAACATCGCAGTTTGTGTGAGCATGGACTTTCCTCTACATTATAAAAATATAGCGTTTGTCAAAGTATTATTAATTATTTTCTTCTTTATCTTCTTTACCGTAAACAATTTTTTCTAAATTAGAAAGACGTCTTAAGATATCCATATTTGTAACTTCTTTTTCGCCAGTTTTAGCAATATCAATACTCATCTTAATATTTCTAATTTCCTGTTTAAGATTCATGATTTCTTTAAGATAATCATCTTTTTCTTTTTCTAGATTTTTAATTATTTCATTAAAATTCTCATAATCGCCAATAATTTCATCTAAAAATTGGTCGACTTCTTTTAATCTATATCCTCTAGTATCAATTTTAAATTGTTTTTCTAAAATATCTTGTGATGTCAAAGAAATTTTATCTTTCACAGTATCACCAATCCCTTACGTTAATATTATGACAAATTTTAAAAAAAAAGTCAATTAAAAGAGGAAATAAAAAAAGAACCAAAAAAGGTTCTAAGACACAAAAAAACCTTGGCGACGTCCTATTTTTGCCTACACTATCGTCGGC
>CAKOXL010000031.1 GCA_934130105.1 uncultured Bacilli bacterium
ATGCCAATGGTAAAGTAGTAGATATAGCTAAAAATAAAACATTAGCACAGTTAATACTAGATAATAATGAATTAATAGCTGCTCAACCAACTCTAACAACATCATCAAATAATGCAAGCGATAAAAGTGGTTTATATATATCAACTGATACTAATACTGGAGAACCAACATACTATTTTAGAGGAAATGTAGAAAATAATTATGTAAGTTTTGCAGGATTCATATGGCGAATAGTTAGAATTAACGAAGATGGAACAGTAAGAATTATTATGCAAGATGGAATAAATGATAATACTAGTTATGTGTTTAATTCAAACTATAATAATTATACTTATATGTATTATTCAAATAGTAATGCCAAAACAACAATTGAAAATTGGTATCAAACAAATATAGAAAGTAAAACTAATTTAGATAATAAAGTGGCAAGTGGTAATTATTTTTGTGAGCAAGCAAAGGTTAAATATTCATCTAGATACACATCAGGAAGTGCTATTATGACAGTATATTCTAGTTATACACCAGACTTTAAATGTATAACAGATGGAAATGGCAAAGGGTTAGTAAATGCAAATGTTGGTTTAATTACTTATGATGAAGTAGTGTATGCAGGAGGCTATTATGGAAAAAATAATAGTAACTATTATTTATATAATAATGATTATTTTTGGACAATGAGTCCAGCAAGCTTTTCTGGTTCCTATTCATATGTATGGCGTGTGAATGCCACAGGTAATATTTACGATCGTTATGTTGCTGATACTAGTAACATACACCCAGTTTTAAATTTAAGAGCCGATGTTATGGTAACAGGAACTGGAACAAGTGCTGATCCATTCGTAATATCTTAACTACTAACATTCCTAGAAATCGTTAAAATTTATAAAATGCTAAAACTTAGTTATCAAAAAAATAATTCAAAAAGGTAAAAATCATAAGGTTTTTATCTTTTTAATTTTCTATCTAACGCCTTAGATAATAAAAATATTAGTTCCCATAATTTCCCATTATTATTTAATATTCTTTTCACATTCTTTTTCTATAATTAAAACATGAAAGGAAGTGATAATTAATAAATAAGATTCAAATTAAAAATTAGTTAAAATGATATAGAAAACTCCTACTTAAATTAATTGAATGGATGTGATAAAGATAGAAATAAATAAAAATTAGTGTTATACTAAAACAGGTGGTGATATTATGTATCGGATTGCATTAGTAGAGGATGAAGTTGATTTATCTAATTTGATTAAAACATATCTAGAAAAATCTTCTTATCAAGTAATTACCTTTTATAATGGGCAAGATGCTCTAAATTATATAGAAAGTGATAACCAAATTAATCTTTGGATATTAGATATAATGCTGGGTGATGAAATAAGTGGTTATGACATTATAAAAAAAATTCACGAAAAAAATACTGATGTTCCTGTTATATTTACATCAGCTAGAGATCAAGATTTAGATAAAATAATCGGGCTTGAATTAGGAAGTGACGATTATATTACCAAGCCTTACTCACCTAAAGAACTAGTACTTAGAGTTAATAATATGATTAAACGCGTGTATAAAGATAAAGAAAAATCGTGCATACAATATTTAGATTACGAAATTGATCCTGAGAGACGTCTAGTTTTTGAAAACAACAAAGAAATTAAATTAACAACCCTTGAATTTGATTTATTACTCTTACTTATTAATAATAAAAATAAGAGTTTTTCAAGAGATGAAATATTAAATTCTGTATGGGGTGATGATTATTTTGGAAGTGATCGTGTCGTTGATGATTTAATTAGAAGGCTACGTAAAAAGATGAAAAAATTAAACGTTAATACCGTATATGGGTATGGATACAGATTATCATGAAATATATTAAAAGCAAATTAAGTCATCAACTACTATCAACAATAATCATAGCTTTCAGTATAATTTTAATATCAGTTGGCGTTATTTTACCAAATACCATGTTACCAATTTATGAAAAAAATTTATATAACTATTTAAAACAGCCGCTTGACTTTTTAGACGAAGATATCGTTGACAACTCTATATCCAGCGAAATAGGCTATATTTATATTTATAATGATGTTTTATCATATAGTGATAATTTTGATGAATTAGTTAAATATGGAAAAGTAGAACAGTTTTTATCGCTAATTAATAAGACTTATGGAAACTTCTACTACCACGGTCAAAAGTATTATTATTATACTACCACAAGTGATTCTATTCAAAGAATAGCTTTTACTAACAATTCCTATATTTTACAGTGTAAACATGACTCTTGGGCACATATATTCCCAATCATATTTCTAACCCTTCTAATAGTTTCTTTTGTACTAATTACATGGAGTAGTGTAGTAGTCAAAAAAATAGAAAAATTAAAAAATAAGATTGACCATATTGATGATGATACATATAACCATAAAATTGACGATAGTTCTGATGATGAGATTAGATCATTAGAATTAGCTATTGAAGATATGAGAATTTCCCTTAAAAATCAAGAAGAGTACCGCAACCAAATGTATCAAAATATATCGCATGACTTTAAGACCCCCCTTACAGTCATAAAATCATATATTGAAGCAGTTGAAGATGGCATTGAAGATAGTACAAATGCCTTGAAAATTATAAAAGAGCAAACCAATAAATTAGAAAATAAAGTACACTCCTTACTGTATTTAAATAAATTAGATTATATAAAAGATTTAAAAACTCTTGAATTAAAAAATATTGATATTGAAAATATAATTCATACTTCAGTAGAAAAATTTAAGTATCGTAACACTAATATTAATTTTGTAGTTCAAATATTTAATCATAGCAAATTTATAGGGACTGAAGACTCCTGGGAAACAATTATAGATAACCTATTAAATAATGCTGTTCGTTACGCAGAAAAAGAAATAAAAATAACCGTTAAAAAAAGTCAAATTATTGTATATAATGACGGGCCAAATATTGATAATGATTTGATAGAAGGAATATTTGTTCCTTTTAGAAAAGGCGTTAAAGGTGAATTTGGTTTAGGTTTATCAATAGTTAAGAAAACATTAGCTATGATGAAATATGATATTTTAGTTAAAAATCATAATAAGAAAGGTGTATCTTTTGTTATATATAGAAAATAAATTATTTGAAAAAAGGAAACAGTTTAAAGCTTTTTTAAGCTGTTTTTTTCGTCTCTAAAATTTAGTTTAAAGTCAAATTTCTACATAAAAATTAACTTTTATATACTATATTTATTATGTTGGTGATTATATTGAAAATATATTTAGATTTAATATTTATAATCAATTTTATGTTTGACTTTTTGTTACTTCTTACAGTCAAAATAGTATTAAAAAAGAAAGTAAAATGTTACCGAATATTATTAGCATCATTCTTTGGTGCATTTAGTATTTTTTTTCTTTTTCTAAAATTAAATTCTATTACCTTATTTTTATTAAAAGTAATTATATCACTAATAATGATAATAATTTCTTTTGGCATAACTAGTATTAATGAATTTATTAAAAACACTCTATATTTATACTTTGTTAGTATTATTTTAGGAGGTTTTCTATACTATTTAAATCTTGAATTTTCCTATGATAACATTGGTTTAATCTTTATAAACAATGGTTTCAGTATCAATTTTATTTTACTTTTAATCCTAAGTCCTATTATTTTATATCTCTATATTAAGCAAGATAAGAATCTAAAAATTATAAATAACTACTACTATCAAGCTGATATTTACTATAAAAATTTTAAAAAAAGTTACAATGCTTATTTAGATACTGGAAATAAATTATATGACCCTTATTTTAAGAAGCCGATAATACTACTATATGATAAGAACTTTCCTAAAATAGAAAATCCTATTTATGTTCCCTATAAAACACTTGATCACACAGGACTATTAGAATGTGTTAGAGTAGATAAAATAATTTTAGATAATGAAAAAACCATAAAGAAGCCATTTGTTGCCTTAAGTAAAGATAAATTAAAAATGGATGATGTACAAGTATTATTGCATAAAGATTATTTAGAATAGAAAACGACATTTTTTTCTAGTTATTTTTTCTATACTAGATTTATAAACATATAATTAAATAAGGAGGAATTTATGATTAGTTTATTGCTATTAATAGGAAGTATTATTAACAAAATTAATGTGTTATTTTATGTTGGGGCAGCAGATATCTTACCGCCACCATTAACTAAAGCTGAAGAAGAGTATTTTTTAACTATGGCATCAGATGGAGACTTATTTGCAAGAGATAAATTAATTGAACATAACTTAAGGCTTGTTGTTTTTCTAGCTAAAAAATATGAAAACACTAAGGTTGATTTAGAAGATTTAGTAAGTATAGGTACCATTGGTTTAATTAAGGGTATCAAAACGTTTTCTAAAGGTAAAAATATCAAGTTAGCAACTTATGCATCTAGATGTATTGATAATGAAATACTTATGTATTTAAGAAAAAATAAAAAAGTTAGAACTGAAGTTAGTTTTGATGAATCATTAAGCTTTGATCCAGATGGCAATGAGCTTAGGCTAGAAGATATTTTAGGAACGGAACCAGATTTGGTTACCAAAAACTTAGAGCAAGAAACAGAAAGAAACTTAGTGATGGAAGAAATTAATAAGTTAAATACTAGAGATAGAGAAATAATTATTTTAAGATATGGTCTTATGGGACATAAAGAAATGACTCAAAAAGATGTAGCCGATTTATTAGGAATTAGTCAATCATATATTTCTAGGATTGAGAAGAAGGTTATAAGAAGATTAAGAGCCTTAGTTAAATGTTAGATATTTTAATGAGCACATTGCTCATTTTTCTTTTGCATTAAAGTTTAAATTATTATAAAATAAAGTAGGAGTGATATTATGCAGCGTTATTTTGCAGATAAAATCGATAATAACTTAATAACCTTAAATAAAGATGATTCATACCACATTACCAAAGTTATGCGTATGAATATCTTGGATAAAATAGAAATAGTTTATAATAAAAAAGTATATATAGCTGAAATAACTAGTTTAAAGCCCGATGTAGTAGCAAAACTTGTAAAAGAAAAAGAAGAAAACACTAAATTATCATGTGCTGTTACCATAGTTCAATCTCTAGTAAAAGAGCAAAAAATGGACTATATACTACAAAAGACTACTGAGCTTGGTGTTAGTACGATAATACCATTTGCTGCTTCCCGTAGTGTAGTAAAAATAGACGGTAAAGAAAATAAAAAAATTGAACGTTGGCAAAGTATTGTAAAAGAAGCATCTGAACAATCTAAACAAATTGAAATACCAAAAGTAGAAAACATTATTGACATATCAAATTTAGTAAAGTTGTCAGATTATGATGTAAAATTTTTATGCACCGTTAATGAAAAAAGTAAAAATATAAAAAAAGTATTATCAAATTTATATGAAAGTGCTAGAATGTTATTTGTAATAGGACCCGAGGGTGGATTTACAAAAGAAGAAGAACAAGTAATGATGGATAATGATTTTATACCTATTTCACTTGGAAATAGTGTATTAAGAACTGAAACTGCTTCAACTTTTATTATGAGTGTAGTTCGTTATATAGATATGGAGTGAAGTATATATGGGTAGTATTTTAGATATCGTGCTAGGCCACGAATTATTTTTTATTTATAGTTTAATAGCAATAGTTATAGTCCTTATTTTAGTTATAGTAATTGTTGGTAAAAAAGAAAGTAAAAAGAAAACACCAAATTTATTCGATACTTTAAATCTTAAAATTATAGCTAATCCTGACGAAATGGTAGATACTACTAGTAGTGTTGTAAACATTAAAAAAGAGCCTAAAAAAGAAGAATTTAAAGATTTAGAACCTATTCCTAAAGTTAGTACTGTTTATAGTGAGAAAGTCAAGGAAACCTTAGAAGAAGTACTAGACGATGAAGATAGTGATGATATCTACGTTGAATCCGATTTAGAAAAAACACAAGCCCAACTTAGAGTAGAGGAAATTACTAAAGCATTAAAAGAAGCTGAGATGGAAGAATTAAATAAAAAGGATAAATATGAGCAATTTGAAGAAGAACAAGAAAAAAACGCAATTATAAGTTTTAATGAACTTATGGCTTCTTACGATAAACTATACAGTGAAAATGAAAAAATACAATATATTGACGATGAGAATATTCCAATAAATATTGATGAATTGTATGAATTACAAAAAGAGAGTAAAGAAAGTAAAAGTGCTCCTGTTAAAATTGAAGAATTAATTCCAGAAACCAAGACAAATACCAAAACATCATCATTTAAGAGTAGTCCATACATATCACCTGTTTATGGCATTCAAAAACCACCAGTTGATTCAAGAAATAATACAGATATAGAAATAGATGATGCCAATAAGTTTTTAAAAACACTAAAAGATCTTAAAAACAATTTAGAGTAAAGAAGTGAAAACTTCTTTTTATTATATAAAAATTTATGTTATAATATTAATAAGCATATGGGGTGTTAATATGGCAAAGAAAAAAAGAAAAAAAGATCCAGGAAAGAAAAAATTTGAACACTGGACCGAGATAATAGGATTAATATTTATTATTGTAAGTATTTTAAGTATAGTACCAGAACCAATGGGGTTTATTGGTGAAATTGGCGCTAGTTTTTCAATGTTTTTAATAGGTACTGGGTACCAAATCTTGCTACTAATTACATTAATACTAGGTTTTTATTTAATCTATACAAGAAAATGGCCTGATTTTTTTACTAGTCGTTTAATTGGCTTTTACATTTTAACTATTGGTTTAGTAGTCCTATCACATATAGGTTATGTAAAAGCACATACTGATGATGTTTTAGTTGTCTTAGAAGAAACCGTTGATAATTTACTTGCTAATTTTTCTAATATTTTAAATGGTAATATGCTAACACTTAAGGGTGCTGGCGTTATTGGTGCTTTATTTAGTATAGCTTTTTTTAAGTTATTTGCAGTTGAAGGAACTTATATTGTATCAATAGTATTAATGGTACTAGGTATTGTTTTTATGACAGGTGTAGATATAATTGGAATAATTACTAAACCGTTTAAACATAAGAAAAAGAAGAAAAAATCATTAGAAGATACAGGTGTAATTGTTAATGATTCATCCGTTATAAAAGATGCATTAACGCAAGTTGAGGCTAAGGAAAAAGAAGAAGTAAAAGAGGAAAACAAAATTAAAATCCATAGTATTGATGAAATTACGCATTTAAAAGATGAAAATATTAAACAAGATTTATCTAAGCAATCTCAAATACCTAATATTAATATTTCTAGTATAGGTCCAACTACTAATAATAGTCAGGTAGCTAATACTCAACAACAAGAAGTTAGAATCAACGATAACACTAACTATAACTATAAACTTCCATCATTATCAATATTAACTCCGGCTAAGAAAAAAGCAGCAGGAAGTAATAATGATGTTATAGAAAGTAATATTATGAAGCTAGAAAAAGTATTAAAGGATTTTGGTATTACTGCTAAAGTAGTTGAAGTAAATGTAGGACCTAGTGTTACTCAATATGAACTTGAAATTTCATCAGGAACCAAAATGAGTAAGATAACCAGCTTAAATAAAGAAATTAGCCTAGCTCTTGCTAAAAAAGATGTTCGTATCCAAGCTCCAATCCCAGGTAAAAGTACAATTGGAATTGAACTTGCCAATGACTCTATTACGCCAGTAGGATTAAGAGAAATACTAGAAGCTGTTCCTGCTAATAAAGAAAAAAGTAAACTTTTAGTAGCTCTTGGTAAAAACATAATGGGTAATAGTATCTTTTGTGAAATTGATAAAACTCCGCACCTTTTAGTAGCTGGTGCAACAGGTAGTGGTAAATCAGTTTGTATAAATTGTATGATTGCATCAATTTTAATGCGTACTAAACCAACTGAAGTAAAATTAGTTTTAGTTGACCCTAAAAAGGTAGAACTTAGTATGTATAATGGTGTACCACATCTATTAATACCGGTCGTTACTGATCCTAGAAAGGCAAATGATGCTTTAAAAAGAATAGTTCGTGAGATGGAAGATAGATACGATAAATTTAGTGATAAAGGTGTTAAAAATATTACAACCTATAATGAATGGGTTGATAAGCAAAATGAAAGTTTAGCTGATGAAGATAAATTAAATCACATGCCATATATTGTTGTTATAGTAGATGAACTTGCTGATTTAATGCTTGTTGCTAGTAAAGAAGTAGAAGATTCTATTATGCGTATTACCCAAATGGCACGTGCTGCCGGCATTCACTTAATCATTGCAACTCAAAGACCATCAACTGATGTTATTACCGGTGTTATCAAAGCCAATATCCCATCACGTATTGCCTTTGCGGTTTCATCAAACATAGATTCACGTACTATCTTGGATCAAAGTGGTGCTGAAAAATTGCTTGGTAAAGGAGACATGTTATTCTCACCAATGGGTGATATCACACCAGTTCGTGTTCAAGGTGCTTACGTATCAGATGAAGACTTACAAAAAATTGTCGACCATACAATCAGTCAGCAAAAGGCTCAATATGATGAAAGATTCTTAAATTTAGAGTCAGATTCCGAAGAAATGAGTGTTAGTGATGTAAAAGATGCAAAAGAAGAATATGATGATCCACTATATAATGAAATTGTTGAATTTGTAATTATGACTGGTAAAGTTAGTGCATCACTACTTCAAAGAAAATATCGTTTAGGATATAACCGTGCTGCAAGAATCATTGATTTACTAGAAGAAAGAGGTATCATTGGCCCTCAAAATGGTTCTAAACCTCGTGAAGTATTAGTTAAACTTGATGATAGTGAGTAAAAAGATAGAAAAATAAATCTCTGTCTTTTTGTTTGCCTTTAAAAATTTATTTCTTATTAAAAAAATAATAATTTCCTAAAAAAAGTGATAAAACATTTAACAATTAAACAACAATTATAAATATTAGTAGTAAAAATTGCATTAAGTTGGTATAATAAAATTGTAGTAATTGTAGTAACAGATAGAAAGAAGGTAATAAAATGGCTACACCACATATAGAAGCACAAAAAGGTGACATTGCTAAAACAGTTTTAATGCCAGGTGATCCTCTACGAGCAAAAATGATTGCCGAGACTTATTTAGATGATTATCGTCTGGTAAATACTGTTAGAAATATATTTGCATATACTGGTACGTATAAAAACAAACCAGTAACTATTTTCGCATCCGGAATGGGAATTCCAAGTGTTGGTATTTATTCATATGAATTATATCATTTTTATGATGTTGAAAATATTATTAGAATTGGGACATGCGGTGCCAATAAAGAAGATATAAAATTACTTGATGTAATTTTAGCTGAGAGTAGTTATAGTTTAAGTACTTTTGCTAAACTTTTTGATAAAACTGAAGATAAAATTATGTACTCATCAGCAGAATTAAATGAGAAAATAGAAAAAACAGCTTTAGAAAGTAATATAAATCTTAAAAAAGGAATGATTATTACTAGTGATGTTTTTAACGTCTATGTTGATAATAAAACCTATTTATCAAATTATCCAGATGATCTTGTAACACTAGCTAGTGAAATGGAAGCATTCGGATTATTCTTTATTGCTAAAAAGTTAGGAAAAAAAGCAGCATGCTTACTAACAGTAGTAGATAGTCCATATGATAAAAGAGAAATATCTAGTATGGATAGACAAAACTCATTAAACACAATGATTAAACTTGCACTTGACTCAACTTTAAAATAGTTTTAAGAAATACTTTAATAAGAGGTGATGAAATGGAATATAAGAAAATAAGTACAGATGCATTTAATTTGCACCTAATTAAAACTAACCGCTTTAGAACTATAAATATTAGAATTTGTCTTAGAGATGCTATTAACAAAGAAGAAATTACCTTACGTAACATGCTAACTTCATTTTTGACATATTCTACTGATACATATCCTACTAAAAGAGATATGGTTTTAAAGGCACAAGACTTATACGGAGTTAATATTTATACTAAATCATACCGTTCAGGAAGATTTAATATGATTAATTTCTGTATGTCATTATTAAATGAAAAATATACTGAAGATGGTATGCTTGAAGAAAGTATTAAATTCTTAAATGATATCATTTTTCATCCTAATTTTTACAAAGAAGAAGAATTTAACCAAGCTTATAAATTTTTATATGATAACATCAAGACAAGTATGAATGGTATAAAAGAAAATCCAACCAATTATAGTACAATCCGTATGTTAGAAGAAATGGATAAAGATATGCCTTATAGCTATCGTGAATTTGGTTATATGGAAGACTTAGAGAAAATAAACAAAGATAGTTTAATAAAATACTATAATAAAACGTTAAATAACAGTTTAATAGATGTATATGTTATAGGTGATATAGAAGAAGAAAGTATCGTAAACTTACTTAAAAAATATTTAACTTTCACATCGTTTAAAGGTCAAAAACAAAACCAATTAATAACACATGATGAAATAGGACGTGAAGTTAAAACAATAAAAGAGCAAGAAGATAGTAACCAATCTAAGTTATCAATTGGTTGTAAAATTGGTGATTTAACCGAATTTGAAAGAAATTATGTTTTAACTGTTTACAATATGATTTTAGGTGGTGGAAGTGAATCTAAATTTTTTAAGATTATTCGTGAGAAACATTCACTTGCGTACTATGTTTATTCTTCATTAAATAAGCTTGATAGTTTAATGATAATTAAAGCTGGTATATCTAAAGAAAATTTTGACCAAACAGTTGATCTTGTCAAAGAGTTGATGGAAGATATGGAAAATGGTGAATTTACAACTAACGATATTGATATAGTTAAAGAAAATTATATTTCCCTATTAAAAGAGATAGAGGATAATGAAAATGCTATTATCGAAACCTATTTAGCTAAAGATTTACTAAATTTAGGAGATATAGATGAACGTAAAAAAGAAATTATGAAAGTTACAAAAGAAGATATCGTTAATGTTGCTAAAAAGGTAAAACTTGATACTATTTTCTTATTAGAAGGGGTGCTTACTGATGAAAACAATTGAATTAGTTGGACTAGATCAAAATGTATATTATGAAAAACTAGAAAATGGTTTAGAAGTTTATTTAATACCATATACTAATAAGAGTAATTACACGATGCATTATTTAACTAAATACGGCTCTATTCAAACAACTTTTATACCTTATGGTAAAAAAGAAAAAATCACAGTACCTGATGGAATAGCTCACTTCTTGGAGCATAAAATGTTTGAGCAAGAAGATGGAATAGATCCATTTACTTTTGCATCAAAAACAGGCACTTATTCTAATGCATCAACTAACTATGAATGTACTAGATATTACTTTGAAGGAAATAAGGCCTTTTCTGAAAATTTGAATTATCTACTTGATTTTGTAGGTAGTCCATATTTCACTGATGAAAATGTAGAAAAAGAAAAAGGAATAATTGCCGAAGAAATTAAACAATACGATGATGAAGCTGAATGGGCTTTTGAAGAAGAAATGAAAAAAGCATTGCTTCAAAAAGATAACCACCGTGTTGATATAGCTGGTACGGTTGAATCGATTTATAAAATAACTAAAGAAGATTTATATAATACATATTATACTTTTTATCAACCAAGTAATATGATGTTATTAATAAGTGGTGAGTTCGACCAAAATGAAGCTATCGAAATTATTAAAAATAATAAAGTCTTAGCCAACAGTAAACCATATTTTGATATTCAAGTATTTTCAGATACTGAACCATTAAAAGTAAATGATGTTAGAAAAGAAATAACATTCAATGTTGTTAACACCAAAGTTGGATATGGTATTAAGATTCCTTTAGATGGTATAAAAGATGTATATAAATTTGGTCTATACATTGGTATGATGTTAAATATCAAATTCGGTCTATCATCTAATTTTAGAGAAATGCTAAAAGCTGAAGAATTAATGACATCGTTCTATATGGAAAGAGAAATAATATCAAACTATTTAATTATTACTTTTAAAGCTGATAGTGAAAAACCAGACGAATTAGTAGAAAAGATTAAAGAAGAAATAAAAAACGTTGAAATTGATGAAAAAGAATTAGAAAGATTAAAAAAAGTTTGGATATCATCAGAAGTTATGATGATTGATAATATTTCAATAACACTAGACAACATAGCTAGTGACATTATTGAATATGGTAAATTAATACCAAATAAAGTAGAAATTTATCGTTCTTTAAATAAAGAAGAATATGATTCTATCATTTCAAAAGTAGATTTTACTAATACATCAACTGTAATAATGAGACCTAATAAAAAGTAATAACAAATTAAGTTTATACATAGAATAAATCAGGTGATATGTATGAAAAAAAATATCAAGTACTTAGCAGTAATTATGGTTGCTGCTTTTTTAATGTTTAATATTAATAATAAAAATAGAGAAATAGATGAAAATAGAGGCATCTTTTTTTCATATTCTGAGTTTTTTAAATACTTCCATAAAAAAAGTAGTAACGAAATAAAAAAAGAAATAGAAAACATCATTAAAAATGTAAAAGACAATTACTTAAATACCATTTATTTGCAAGTAAGACCATTTTCTGACAGTATCTATAATTCTGATATTTTTCCTTTTTCTCATACTATATCAGGTACACAAGGTGAAAAAATAGATCTAGATGTATTAGAATATTTTATTAATATAGCTCATAATGAAAATATCAAAGTTCATGCTTGGATTAATCCATATCGTATTTCTAATGACACCGATACTTCATTCATATCAAAAGATAATCCAGCCTATAAGTGGCTTAATACTAATAATGTTAAAATAATTGAAAATAAAGGAATATACTATAATCCTGCAAGTGAAGAAGTAAGAAATTTAATAGTAGATGGAGTAATTGAAATTGTAAAAAATTATGATATTGATGGTATATTATTTGATGATTATTTCTATCCAGATGATAGTATTGATTTAGAAGATTATAAAAACTTTCAAAATACAATTTCAATCAAAGATTTCCGCCTTAGTCAGGTTAATAAATTAATAAGTTCAGTTTATAAGGCTATCAAAGCTATAAATAAAAATGTTCTATTTGGAATTTCACCAGATGGTAATATTGAAAATAATTATGACAACCATTATGCCGATGTAAAAAAATGGCTTAGTGAAGATGGATACATAGATTACATCATGCCACAACTTTATTATGGCTTTTTAAATGAAAATAAGCCATTTATAAAAACAATTAACGAATGGAATAGCTTAATAAAAAATGATGTTAAATTAATACCAGCTCTTGCATTATATAAAAGTGGCAATGTTGATAAATATGCAGGTAATGGTTCTAACGAATGGATAGAAAATAGTAATATCATAAAAAATGAAATTCAAGTATCTAGAAAAATCTCAAATTATATTGGTTTTTCACTATATCGTTATTACTATTTAATTGAACCAGGTAAAAATACCAGTTTAACAAATGAAATACTAAATTATCGTTCACTATTTGAAAATTAAATTACCATTTTTTATATTTACATTAATTTTTATATGAGTTAAAATTAATGTATAGTAGGTGATAACGTGAAAGATAAAAAGGGATTTACTCTAATAGAAATGTTAACAGCAGTAATAATAATATCAGTATTGCTTTTAGTAATAATACCACCAGTTTGGAAATATATAAAAAGAGGAACAACAGAATATTATTCAAGTCTAGAAAATATGGTGTTATTAGCAGGAAGAGATTACTTAAATGA
>CAKOXL010000032.1 GCA_934130105.1 uncultured Bacilli bacterium
TAATCAATCACATTTCTGTAATTAATTATTACACTTTTATAGTACCAAAAAGGACTTAATAAAATTAAGTCCACATCGAAAAGATTAAAGAAAAACTTTTAATTTTTCAAATCAAGAGGTAGTATTTACCACCACAGTATGGGTAATCCATTTCGGAAGTAAGACTGAGGTAACCAATAATTTAAGTATGGAATGTACTAACTGTGGTAATAAGAATGATAGAGATATTAATGCGAGTATCAATATTATGTTTGAAGGATTAAGAAAACATTATCAAAATTAAGAAACTAAGATGAAGTATAAATAAATAAAAATAATGAGTACGGTAGCGACTTTTCACGATTTAAGCCTATGGAGAATAGAGGATACTCTATCTATGAAGTAGGAAACTTGGAAGGTAACGACCAAGGCGAATAAAAATTTTAATTTTTATTCTTTTGTTCTTAAAAGTTTATTAAATATTACTAGATTTATTAGTTATACATGATATAATATTAATATAAGTTTTATGAATATGGTGATAATATGAAAAAAAAGTCAAAGGTTAAGTTATTTAAACATCAAGCATTAATTACTGCTATTTCAGTTTTTTCTGTTGTAATAGCTATGGTTGGGAGTAGTTATGCGATTTTTTCGTCAACTTCGCAAGCAGATGAGTATAACGTTTTAAAAGTTGGTAAGCTTGAAGTTAGTTATGTTGATACTGGTGATGGCTATGGTGATGTGTTATCACTTAATGGGGCATATCCTACTAGTGATAGCGATGGGGCTAAGATAGAACCATATCGTTTTAGTATAATTAATACAGGCAGTATTGCTACTAATTTTAAAATTAAGATATTAACTGATGAATCTATTGTTAGTGAGGATGGTTGTCAGAATAATTTACTTGATTTTAAATATATAAAATATAAGTTTGATAATAATGATCCAGTGCTACTAAGTACGATGGAGGGTAATGATTATGTAATTTATGAAGCTGATAATTTACTTCCTAATAGTAGTGAGATACATGAAGTACGTGTTTGGATTGATGAGAATGCTAGTAATGAAATTCTAGGAAAACATTTCCATGGTAAGATTGTTGTAGAAAGCATTCAAAGCGGAGTTGATGATTCTTTATTAAAGGAATATAAAACTGGTACAATGGTAACTTTAAAAGATGGAAGTACATGGCATGTATTAGAAGATAGTAGTAAAAGTTCTATGTCAGTTACTTTATTAAGTGATTATAATTTAAATAGTGATGGTACATATAATACTAGTTGTAGAAAAGATATTAATAACACTGTTAATTGTAGTCCACAGGTTTTTGATTTAGAAAATTCGCGACCAACAGAAAATAACTCTTACTGTACTATGGATGATACAGGGTGCAATATGTTTATTCAAAATGGTAGCAGTGTAATTAAAGACTCTACTGTAAAAACATGGCTTGATAGCGTATATTTACCACAAATTACTAGTTCTTTTGCCGCAAGTGGAGCTGATACTACTGATTTAGTTGTTACCTTGCCGTCAATGGAACAGTTAGCTAAAGTTGATGGTAAAAGTTTTGAACAAAATCAGATAACATTTACTTCATCTTGGCTTACTACAACATCATATTGGACAAAAACAGCATCAAATATTAATTCATCATTTGTTTGGAGTGTAGTAGGTGACTATAATAATAGTTATATTAAATACGCAAATGATAAAGTAAGTGCTGGTGTTAGGCCAGTGATAACCACTTTAAAATCAAATATAAAAAATGGGTAAACTTTAATTAGTTTTACCTTTTTTACATGATGCGGTACTAGCAAGTATTGGGACAATATAATATATAGTGTTTAATTTTTAGTAAGCTAAATTTTTGTGGTATATTGTCTATAATATATTTTTTAATAAATGCTTGCTTTTTAAATGGCAGTGTGTTATAATATAGCCCGTATTGAAAGAGGGGGATTTTCTTGAATAGATTAGATAAAGAAAAACGCAGACGTCTTCTTGTTGATGATGACGATTATGATCTTGATGATATTATTACTGATGTTAATGATGAAATTAGTATTAGTGAAATACTAAAAGGAATTGGTGGCAAATTAAAAAATAATGCTAAATGGAATAATTTTAAATATATTAGTTCTACCGCTATTTTTGGTTTATTAGCATGTGCATCATTTGCTTCTATAATTTCAACTTTGTGTAATCCAACATTTATATTAGTAGCTATTGCTAAAGTAATATTAGGTGGTTTAGTTTTTGCTGGAAGTTTATTTATGACTATAAAAAGTTCACATCATAAAATAGTTTTAGGTGCTAAAAAAAGCAAAGCAGAAAAAAGAAGAAAAAGAAAAGAAAAGAAAGAATTAAGAAAAAAGAAAAGACAGTTAAAAAAAGCACTTAAAAAAGAGAAAAATGATAGACCAAATATTAGCCTAGATGATTTAGAAATTAAAGATGAAAATGTAGATGATGATATAACAATGGCTGCTGATAACAGTGCTGATGATGAAAATGTTGACTTAGATAAATTGGGAGAAGCAATTATTAAGAATACAGAAAAGGATATTTCTGAACAAGAAAATAACGAACAAGTTAATGATAAAGCTGATACTTATCCAAACTTTGTTATAGCTGGTTCTAAAGATAATGCTAATGATGGACCAAATATTAATTTAGATGAATTACAAGAAGATGTAGTTTACCAAAATAGTGATAGTAAAAATGGTAATAATACTGTAAATAATGATATTAATGCTGAAGATATTTTGAAAATAAAATTATTCAGAGGATTTAAAAAAGCAGTAATAGAAACATCAAATGTTAGTTTTGTACCAGGAATTGGTGTTTACATTTACCCTATAATGAAAACAGATAAGAATGATATTACGTTCTTTGAAGCAGGATATAAGGCAGTTTATGGTGAAGTACCAACAAGTGTTGAGACAGAAAAACATAAAGTATACATGGTAAAACAATTATAATATATAAGGTTTAGCTTTTGAGCTAGACCTTTTTTATTTGCTTTTTGGTATATTAAAGCTATTTCATTTTTCGTTTTATTTTGATACAATGATATTGGAGGCTAGAAAAATGAATCAAGATATAATTTTAGAAATAAGTAATAACTTAAATATAAAACCAAAGCAAGTAGAAACGGTATTAAATTTACTTAGTGAAGGTAATACTATACCATTTATTGCTCGTTATAGAAAAGAAGCAACGGGAGCACTTGATGAAGAAGCAATTCGTAGTATTAACGAAGTATATGAATATCAAGTTAATCTATTAAAACGCAAGGAAGATGTTATTCGTTTAATTGATGAAAAAGGTTTACTAACAGATGAATTAAAGATAAATATTTTAAAATGTCAAAAGTTAGTAGAAGTAGAAGATTTATATCGTCCATATAAGGAAAAGAAAAAAACGAAAGCAACAGAAGCAATTAAAAATGGCTTAGAACCACTTGCTAAAATGATGATGTCTTTTCCAACTACTGGTAACTTAGAAGAAATGGCTAAAAAATTTATAACTGAAAATGTTGAAACAGTAGAAAAAGCTGTTGAAGGCGCTAAATTCATCATTGCTGAATGGATTAGTGATAATGCAAGTTATCGTAAATGGATTAGAAGTTTTGTATTTAGAAATGGTATCTTATCTACCAAAGTAAAAAAAGATAATAAAGATGAAAAGAAAGTATACGAAATGTATTATGACTACAAAGAAGAAGTAAGAAACATTAAACCACATAGAATTCTTGCTATTAATAGGGCAGAAGATGAAAAAGTAATTACAGTATCTATTGATATAAATCAAGAAGAAATTACTGCTTATTTAGAATCAAAACTAATCAAAAATAAAAATAGCTTTGTAGTAAACGAAGTAATTGATGCGATTAAAGATAGTTTAAAAAGACTAATTTATCCATCTATAGAAAGAGAAATTCGTAGTGAACTAACAGATAAAGCTAATGTTGTCGCTATTGAAAACTTTGGTAAAAATGTAGAAAGCTTACTACTACAACCACCAATGAAAGAAAAAGTAGTATTAGCGTTTGACCCTGGTTATACAAATGGTTGCAAGTTAGCAGTTATTGATAAAACAGGAAAATATTTATTTTCTACCGTTATAAAACCATTTGCAGCAAGTAATGCTTCTTTAGAACAAAGCAAAATAATACTAAAGAATTTATTAAATCAATATAATGTTGATATTGTAGCAATCGGTAATGGTACAGCTTCTCGTGAGAGTGAAGCGCTAGTAGCTGAGATTATTAAAACACTTGATAGAAAAGTAGAGTATATTATCGTAAGTGAAGCAGGGGCATCTATCTATAGTACTGAAAAAGTAGCTCAAGAAGAATTCCCTAACTTATCACCTAATGAGAGAAGTGCCGTTTCTATTGGTAGAAGATTACAGGATCCTCTTGCTGAACTTGTAAAAATCCCACCAGAAGGAATAGGGGTAGGACTATATCAACATGATGTACCACAAAAAGATTTAAAAGAAAGCTTAGACTTTGTTGTCACAAAAGCCGTAAATAATGTTGGAGTAAATGTAAATACAGCCTCTCCATCTTTATTAAAATATGTATCAGGTATCACAAAAACTTATATTGATAAAATCATTAAATATCGTGATAGTAAAGGAAAAATTAATTCAAGAGAAGAGTTAAAGAAACAAAAAATATTGAGTGATAAAGTATATGAACAAGCAATTGGCTTTTTAAGAATAACAGATGGCGATAATATCTTAGATGTTACAGATATTCATCCTGAAAGTTATGATGTTACTTTAAAATTACTTGAAAAAATAGGATGTACTACTAGTGATATTGGTAGTGAAAAATTGGTAAATGCTTTAAAAAATATAAATATTGAAGAAAAAGCTAAAGAATTAAATACGGATTTTTATACTTTAGATGATATTGTAAAATCACTTTTAAAACCTAATCGTGATCCAAGAGATGAAATGCCAAAGCCTATTTTAAAAAGTGATGTATTACATGTAGAAGACTTACATATTGGTGATAAACTACAAGGTACTGTTAGAAATGTCGTTGATTTTGGTTTATTTATCGATATTGGATTACATAATGATGGACTAGCTCATATTTCTAAATTATCAAAAGAATATATTAAGCACCCATCTGAATTATTTAGTGTTGGTGATATTGTTGACTGCTATGTAATTGATATTAAAAAAGATCAAGAAAAAGTTTCACTTAGTTTAATAGAAGAATAATTAAACAAAAATGTTTTATAAAAAACAATTATAGACATTTATGATAGTGTAAATTGGTGTATTAATTAGTGTAAATTTAATAGAGAAAAATTAAAAAAAGTCGAAAAACGAAAACCTTATAAAATAAGAAAATTAAAAAAAGTTAAAAAAAGTCTGATTTTTTAGTGATGAAAAAATTACTTTAAAAGCCTTTTAAAATAAGGTAAATATTAAAAAATATTATATTTTAAAAAAATTTAAAAAATTAGTTTTATTGAAAAGTAAAAATGTCAAATTTTTGCTTTTTTTATTTTTTTCTTTACTTTCAAAAATGTTGATTATAAAATGGAATTAACAGGATATAGGAAGTGAGGAGTAAATTATGATGGATACTTTAGAAAAAGTTTCTAGCCTTACAGTTATTAAACGTAACGGTAAGAAAGTTAATTTTGATGGAGCAAAGATTGCATTAGCAATTAAGAAAGGATTTGATCATGTAATCGTTGCTAATGGGGATGATGAAGAAAAAAAATATACAGAAAAAGATATTCAGATTGTATATAAAGAGGTTATCTCTAGAATTGAACATGATTTTAAAGGACAAGAAAAGATTAAAATTGAACAAATCCAAGATTTGATTGAAGAATCTTTACAAAAAAAAGGATATAATGATGTTTATAGTCATTTTTCTGAGTATCGTGAAAGAAGAAATCAATCTAGATTATTATTTTCAGAAGAGAAAAAACTTCATAAATTTTTAAAAACTATTGAAGGTCTTGGTTTAAAATCAGCTAATGAAGATAACAACAAAAGAGAAAATGCCAATGTTGATGGTGATACAGCTATGGGAACTATGCTACAGTATGGTTCTACTGTTTCTAAAGAATTTGCTAAAAGCTATTTAATGAAGCCAAAATTCAGTGAAGCTCATGATAGTGGAGCAATTCATATTCATGATATGGATTTCTTACCAATGGGTACTACTACTTGTATGCAAATTGAACTTGATAGATTATTTAAAGATGGTTTTTCAACAGGGCATGGTCATTTAAGAGAACCACAAGATATTATTAGCTATTCAGCACTTGCTGCGATTGCAGTTCAATCTAATCAAAATGATCAACATGGTGGACAAAGCATTCCGGCACTTGATTATTATTTAGCTCCTGGTGTACTTAAAACATTCAAAAAACTATACAAGCAACAAATTTATGATTTATTAGATTATGAAGATATGTTAAGTTTTGTAAATATGGATAAGCTAGCAAAAGAAATCGATAAACTTACAAGTATTGAATTTGATAAAACTATTTTTGATAACTATTGTAAAGATAGTGAAATATTAAAACAAGGATTCCATAAAGCTTATGATAAAGCATTAGCTAAAACTAATCGTACAACATTCCAAGCTATGGAAGCATTCGTTCATAATTTAAATACAATGCATTCTAGAGCTGGAGCTCAAGTACCTTTTTCATCTGTTAACTTTGGTACTGATACGTCTGCTGAAGGTAGAATGGTAATTAAAAATTTCTTGTTATCAACAGAAGAAGGCTTAGGAAAAGGAGAAACTCCAATCTTTCCTGTATCTATCTTTAAAGTAAAAGAAGGAGTTAACTATAATCCAGAAGATAAAAATTATGATTTATTTAAACTAGCTTGTCGTGTATCTGCTAAGAGATTATTCCCTAACTTCTCATTCTTAGATGCACCATTTAACTTAGAATATTATAAAGAAGGAGATTATCGTACAGAAGTAGGTTATATGGGTTGCCGTACTAGAGTTATGGCTGATGTAACTGATTTAGATAATCAAACTACAGGTGGTCGTGGTAATTTATCATTTACTTCAATTAACTTACCTAGAATTGGTATTAAACATGGTATTTGCTTAAAAGAAAGAGAAAAAGCAGATATGGAAGGTTTCTATCAAGAACTTGGTGAAATGATGGATTTAGTAAAAGACCAATTGTTAGAAAGATTTGAATTACAGTGTAGTAAACACCCTTATAACTTCCCATTCTTAATTGAACAAGGATTATGGGCTGGTGGTGAGAAACTAGGACCAAATGATAGATTAAGAAAATTATTAAAACATGGTACTTTAACTATTGGCTTTATTGGTCTTGCTGAAACATTAAAAGCTTTAATTGGTAAACATCATGGTGAAAGTGAAGAAGCTCAAAAATTAGGACTTGAGATTATTAAATTCATGAGAAATCGTTGTGATGAATATTGTAAAGAATATAACTTAAACTTTACTTTAATCGCAACTCCTGCTGAAGGATTAAGTGGTAGATTTGTAAATATTGATAAAGCTATTTATGGTAAAATTAAAGGTGTAACTGATAGAGATTATTATACAAATAGTTTCCATGTACCAGTTTATTATAATACTAGTATTAAGAATAAATTATATACAGAAGCACCATACCATAATCTAACGAATGGTGGACATATTTCTTATATCGAATTAGATGGTGATACTGTAAATAATGTAGAAGCATTTGAGAGTGTTATTCGTATGATGAAGGAAGCAGGAATTGGTTATGGAGCTATTAACCACCCAGTAGACAGAGACCCAGTATGTGGTTATGTTGGAATTATTAATGATGTTTGTCCAGGTTGTGGAAGACATGAATTTGAAGGTGTTCCAATGGAACATTTAAATGAAATTGGTTGCAACTGTGGTAGATAATAAATAGATAAATAAATAATAAAGGAGTGAATAAAAATGGAAAAAATCGTAGGAGAAGGAGTAAAATTTGAAAGAATCAGAAGAGTAACTGGTTATTTATCAGGAGATGTATCTCGTTTCAATAATGGAAAACGAGCAGAAGAGCATGATCGTGTAAAACATACTGGTATTAAAGAAGTTATAACTGATGCGAAGTGCAAGGCTTAATGAAAATAAGACTTGCGGCATACTTACAACCGGATTCTATTGTAGATGGCGAAGGTATTAGAACAGTTATCTGGACACAAGGCTGTCCTCATAACTGTCTAGGTTGCCATAATCCAGAAACTCATGATTTAAAAGGTGGAGCATTAGTAGACTTAGAAGAAGTTTATGAGATTATTGATTCTCTAGAAGGTCAAACGGGAATTACCTTTTCTGGAGGAGATCCTTTTATGCAACCAAAAGAATGTAGTGAAATTGCTAAGTATGCTAGAAAAAAAGGCTATAATATTTGGGCTTATACTGGTTATACTTTTGAACAACTTTTAACGCTAGCTAAAACAAGAGGAGAAATTATGGACTTTCTAAAAGAAATTGATGTTTTGGTAGATGGTAAATTTGAACTAGCTAAGAAAAATTATCAAGCTATCTTTAGAGGCTCTTATAATCAAAGAATTATTGATGTTGCAAGTAGTTTAAAAGAAAAAAGAACTATTCTTGTAGAAAAATATAATGCAAGCGAAAAGACTAGCAATAGAGAAAAACCAAGTGGATTATATATTTAAATGGTGAAGTTTTACTTCACTTTTTTCTTTTTCTATTTATAACAGTTTGTATTAAAGGAGAAAATGTTTTTAAATAAAATTAGCATTATATGTTATTAAAAAATTTAACTTTAATAATTATAAAGCTTAACTATTTTGATAATATAATTTTCCTTTTTATATATTCAGAACTGAATCGTTTTATACTGTCTTAGTTAGAAAAATATTGACAAATATTAAAAAATGTTTATAATATGTGTAATCAATTTTATAGGGGTTGATAAAGTTGAATAAGATTGAAAAATTTAAAAGAAAAATAGCAGCATATGATGAATTAAGCTTTAATGAAGCAAAGGAATTATTTGAACTTTTTAATAATATTACTGATGATAAATTAAAAAATCAATATCTTGAAAAAATTGTTTTGGGTACTTTATATGTTGTATGTGATTATATTGAAAGTAATCAGGAATTATTTAGTAGTATTTGTTGTGATCTTGATGATTTTATTTCTTCATTTTGTGAAGAGTGGATAGTATCTATAAAAAATGGGTCTGTATTTAACAGAAGTTGTTTTGGTAACATGTTTACGAAGTCATTTTTTCTTAGGGTATCTAAAAACATGTCGCCTAATTTTTCGGTAGCTCAACAATATGGAATTGATAGAGCATCATTTGTAACTTTATTCAAGAAGTATTTAGAACTTAATAGGCTAAATGATAAAGCTTCATTAGAAGATTTAGTCGGTGAAGATGCTTCAAGAATAAATAAATATTTAATAGTTTTATTTGATAAGATTTATGAAAGAAACGATTTATTTAAGGAAGATTTACCTATAGATGATTCTAAGTTACTTGGTTTTGTTGATACCTTTATAGATAGTGGAATATGTGATAAGTTAAATAATAATACTTTAGAAGAGGATGATTGCATTGATTCTGCAATAGATAGCATTTTTTATAGCAGTTTTAGAAATGATATTGATGAAATGCAATTACCAGATAATTATAGAAAATTTATTGAAAAAAGATTTGGCTTTGATGGTGAATGTAGAACTTTAGTTGATATTGCGGAAGAACTTAATTTTTCGATAGCAGAGGTTAAAAAAATAGAAGAAAAATCTTTGAAAAAGTTAAGATTTTGTAAAAGTGTTAAAAATTTTAATAGAAAGAAGGAATTTTAATATGTTAAAAATGTCTTTAAGAAAAATAAGAGGTAGCATCCAAGTATATCCGGAAAACTGGATTAATGTGATGGAGACAAATTGTTATGCTTATGCATTAGGTCTTGATATAAAAGAAAATGATATTTGTAAATATGCTTATAGACCAGGTACTATTTCTGTTAATAGAAAGTTATTTGTATATAAAGATGAAAAAGAAGAAATGTTACATTCAAAGTATTTATCTTATGATTCATTTATTGATAAATTAGAGAGTGATTTAGAATGCTTAAACCTTGAATATCGTGAAGCTGGTCTAGGTGAACCAATTGATTCTGATGAGTGGAAGATTGCGTTACTAACTAGAAAAGATGATGATAGAATAAGAGATTTTCATTTTATAAGGCAAAATAGCGACGGAATATGGACTCAAAAAAAGGATTATTATTGTGGGATAGATACTGTAGATTGTGTTGACGAGACTGTTAAATATCCTGCTTATGGTCATTGGAAATCTTTTGAATATGGCAAATGTTATGTTCTTAAGAAAAAGTAGTAAGATATTAAGAATAAAATATAATGAGTGTAATTAAGATACCCCTTACAGAAATTAGAGGAAAAATTCAAATGTATCCAGAAAATTGGATAAATACGAAAGAGACAAACTGTTATGCATATGCATTAGGTCTTGATATAAAAGAAAGTGATATTTGCCAAAATGCTTATCAACCTGGAACTATTTCAGAAACAGTAAATTTACGTCAATACGAATCATTTCCATACGAGATGTTAATATCTGGTCTTGAAAATGATTTAGACGTTTTAGGTATTAATTATCGTTTGGTTAATCCGGATGAAAAACTTGAGTTAAATGAATGGAAAATAGCCCTGATGATAAAAAAATATTGCGATGGATTAGATAACTTTCATTTTTTGAGGCAAGATATGGATGGTATTTGGTCTCATAAGGTTGGTTACCAGTATAGAATTAGTAGAAAAGATTCGCTAAGCTGTATTATTAATAACCCTATTGATAGCCATTTTTTCTTTTATACCTATGATAAATGTTATGCTTTGAGTCTTAACAAAAAATTTAAATAAAAAATACTTACATAAAAATTTAATTTATGCTATACTTTATAAGTCGTGCAGAAA
>CAKOXL010000033.1 GCA_934130105.1 uncultured Bacilli bacterium
CAAACTATGATTTCTGAATATAAGTTAAAATTAATTGATAAAAAATTATTAGAAACAAAACTTAAAGAAATGAAAAACTTGATAGATAATAATGATAAATAGTAAGTTGTGGAGGAGAATATGTTTTTAGAATTGGTAAAAGAAGAGAATTTATTTGAATATGCGAATATAGTATTAAAGCTATGTAAAGAGCATTTTAAATTAAGAGAGAAAATAGGATACGAAGATTATGAACAAGAAAGACAAAATTTTAATGTATATAATATTATATGGGAATTTAAAAAAACAGGAGTAAATTATTATTTTATAAAGAGTGATAATAGTATAGTTGGTACTATTGCTAGTTATGAACGAAATTCAGAGATAAATAATGAGCCAATTATATATGTTGATTCATTTTATATATTACCAGAATATCGTAAAATGGGTTTTGGAAAGAAAACTATTGAAGAAATGAAAAAAAAATTCCCACAGAAAAAAATTGAATTACATTGTTTATATGGAAATGAAGCAGAATTATTTTATGATAAAATTGGTGGTAAAAAAGTTAAAATTGTGTATTCCTTTGATTAAGACAAATTACAATTTACAATTAAAATTATTTGTAAATTAATAATCTTATTTCAATTAAATGGGAGGGAAATTTTCCATATCCGAATTTGTACTCCCGTACAAATTCAGTACTGGCTGGATATAAATTTTATTCCCATATTCAAAAAAAATAAAAAAGAGGATTAAATTATTCTGATAATTTTTTCCTCTTTTTTGAAGATTATTTATATAAAAACATATTCATTTAAGATAATTTCTTTTGCTGTATTTTTATAGTTGTTCATTAATTTTATCCATATTTCTAATATAGCCATAATGTGCTTTACTAGGATGAATACATTCTAATGCCATTTCTTCCATAGCTCGTTTAGTTCTTGCACCAATCTTCTTTTTCTCTCTCTTTGACCAAATACTAAATTCATTCAAAAAATCATTTCACCATTAGCAGTAGATACATCATAAGGTTCGAGTATTAGTTTTATTTTTGCATCATGTTCCTCACAATAATTAAGTAGCCAAAAAACATCATAATTATTACGAGTAAGTCTATCAACTTTAATTGCAATTAATTTATCAATCTTTTTAGATTTTCAATTACTTTAAATTCAAGCATGAAAAAAATCCTCCTTTCTAGAAAGAGAACTTTTTAAGTTTTATATAATAAAAAAAGCTCACATCTGTAACTTTGACGAATTGGTGTGAGTTTTCACAATATATTCGGCAAAACCACGTTTGTGGAATTGTCATTTCTTATGCTTATAATACACAGAATATCGGAAAAAGTCAAATAAAATTTTGTAATTATCTTATTTTCTAAAAAGATTTTCAAATAATTTCCAAATTTTGTCATACCATTTAATACTAGAAATATTTAGTAATGCTGTTTCTTGATTATTATCCTTATTTTCAATAATTGCACTTTTATAATTATTCTTAAAAATATCATTTGAATTATATTTTTCTTTTTTTATATTTTCAAGTTTATTTTGGTTTTGATTTAACAAATTATTTAAAGTTTTCTTTTGACTTTCTGTTGCAAAGTAATCTCTAAATAATGTAATCAATATTGCATTAGCTTCTTTTGAAATATTTTGTTTAGATAATTCTATATTTGGATTAATAATATAATTATAAGTCTTATCCATATTATTTTTATAAAAATCAATTTTCTCTTGAGGAATTTTAGAGTATTCTTCTGTTGACAAATGCTTTAGTATCTCTAAAACCTCAGTATATGCCTTAGCATAGGTATTAATCATTTTGGGTTACTCCTTCTATTTGATTTCCACGTACCTTTTGTTGTTCTATGTTATCAATTCTTTTTACATCTTCTGTTGCTATTCCTTGAATAATAGCATTTGATATAATGTTTTTCATTGATAAACTTAATTGTTGTTCTAGAACTTCATTTAAAGATAATGTATCACTTTTTTTTCTGGGTTCAAAGCCATGAAATAATAAGTTTTCAATCTGACCTGTACTAATTTTCCCAATAGTATCTCTTACTGTAGTACTTTCATCGCCACCTCTAAGCAAATAATTAACTCCATTGTATCCATAAATTGAAACAATATCACAATTACTTGGGTCTTCTTTTAGTAAATTTACTATTTTTAAATCTTTAGGATCAAAGTCTATTGGCAGAATTTTTTTAGATATTGATAAGAAAAAATCTTTTGATTCTTCAAATCCAAAATCTTCATTGTGTCTTTTTAATTGTTCAAATAAAAATTGAAATGTTCTTTCTGCATTAGGTTCATTTGTATATTCTTTATAATCTGCTTGAACTCTTTCTATATAATCATTTGCTAATGGTAAATTTTGCTTAGACCTTTCTTTGTAGTCTTCCTTAAGACACAAACCTGGTGTATTTTCATTTAAATAAGCTTCTCCAACTTTTATTCTAAATAATGCGCTATCAATCAAAAAGTCTTGAACATATTCAAATCCGTCTATTGTAAATATTCCATAATAATGTTGTGATGAATGATTATTATTTTTTTCATTTTTTTCTGTAATAATTTCTAAATTATCATCAAAAGAACAATCATAACTTTCTGGTACATCAATAGTTGTTCCATCATCCCTTATGTCACCATCAACATCACCTTTATTTTCTACTCCAATCACTTTAGAAGTAATACCAACCTTATTTAAAATTGCTACATAGATTTCAGCCATTCCTTTACAGATTTGTGCTTTATCATATATATCTGTTTTTTTACCTAAAAGAATTTCTTGTCTTTTTTTGCTTATCTGAGTTAAATCTTCATTGTTCTCTTTATTGTAGTTTGCCGTGTATCTATTATCATAAATTAAAATTTTTCCTAATTCTATATGTACAAATTTAGCTATATTGAGGTCAGATGTTCCACTATTCCTTAATTCAGTTGCTCTATCTATAATAGAATTTACTCTATCTTTCATCTTTCTCTCCAAAATCAATTTATTCTAATAATATTGTATCAATTTTATCAAATATTTACAATAGTTTAGCACCTAATTTGGTATTGTATTATTATATAGATATAATGTTATTCTATTTTGCTCTGTTGTTTCCATTTCCATAAGTTTAGCCATTGCAAACATTATAATTTTATACTTTGAAAAATCTATAAGTTTAGTTCTATATTCTTCATCTATGTCTTTTAACATATTATCAAATCTATTAAATATTTTACTTTTTCTTGCTCCATTTTCTATTACCTCCATTTTAAAAAATTCACAAAATGTTTCTAGCCTTTTCTTTTGTTTTAGAAGACTCTCCTCTTCACGAGCTTGGTCTTCTGTTGATACTCTCATATATAAACCACATTTTTTTCTTCATTCAATTTTCAAAAACTCCTAACAAAAAGAAGAATTTAGTGTTTTCAATTTTTCTTATACTACCCTTGATAAAAGTAGGAACAACTTTAGAAAACTCACATATAAATTCAATTCTTTGTTTTATGCTTTTCTCAAATTGCAATTCTTCATTAATTATCTTCATTTTTCACACCATCCTTTCAATTAAACTTTAGGATGATTTTTTGCAAACAAAAAAATCAACCATTTTACTGATTGATTTTCATATCCACCTGTTCTATATAAAGTTCGAACAGATACGTCGTTGGAGCCTTAACTTTACTTATATTCGAAAAATTATACTCCCAAAGTTGTTTGATTAAATCAACTAAATAAATTATAGCATATTTTTTTGATATCTCAAGTTTTAATTATCAAAAAAATTAAAATCTTCATTATCGATGATGTCTTTTAAATCATCATCCAGTAATTCATATATTAAATTTGATAATACTTGGTATTGATATTGTGGCTTATTTATTGGTTCATAAAAAAACAAATTACTAATTCCACCATGTCGTAACCATCTCTTATTTGGTTCTTTAGGAATATCTTTTTCATCACAAATTATAATATTTACATCTCTTAATCCATCATCATTATAACAATACCATATGTTTTCTGAATAACTACCTAAAAAAGTTTTTTCTTTTTTATAGATAAACAATGTAAGTGAAACACCATTTTTAAATAAATTATAAAATCTCATTTTATGTTTTAATGTTGGAAAATTATTTTCAACTAAAATAATATATTCATCAATATATTTTGAAAGTACATCACTTAAATAATTTTTAAGTTCGTCTTTAGTAAAACTACCAATGATGATATCTGTGACATAAGAAGCATTAATTGGTTTATTTACATTAGAAGGCAATATTACATGTGGTTTTGATATTACATTTTCAGAATAAATCGCAATATAATCATTAATAATATTGGCAAAACTATATATTGGTAATTTTGACATTCCACTATAAATATAATTGCATTCTGGTATTGTTATATCACCTGATATTTGTTTAATATATAATTCCTCAGTACTTAATTCTTGTTCTATAATATTCATTTGTTTAAGGTTTTTAATATTAAACATTAATATTTGCCTTCTTAATTCAAATAAATCTAGTGGAGTTAACTCGTTAAAGTTAGGAATAAAGTTTGGACGCTCATATTTATAATTTAACCCATAATATTTACCATATTTAAAAGTATAAGCTAAAATATATTCAGTATTTAAATTCTTACAGTAACTTTCATCAAGACTTCTTGATTGAGTAATATCTTTTAACTTGCTCCTAATAATGTGATTAATATCAATTCCAACCATAGAAGAATGTATTGTTTTAATTTTATAATTATCAAGAATATTTTTCTCTCTAAAATCAATTAATCTAACATCGTCATCAAAATTGCTTTTTATATAAAAACCAAATGTATATACTGCACAATCTATGTCACTATTATCTATTGCAATACCTATATTATTAATATCTGTATTTAGTTCAAATTTATCTCTAATACTTGGAAAGTTTTTATTGACAATGTCCCTATATTCAAAAATAAGTTTTTTGCCATATTGTTCTTTAAATTTATAAATATCTTGGTATTGAAAATTTTTAATATTATTACTATACCATGATAATGCTTCTTTACACCTTCTATTATTATTTAATTCAAACAATATATTTATAAATTCTTTGCCTTTTTTAACATTTAGTTTGGCATATAAAATAGTAATAACATAATAAGATAATGCTTTAAAATTAAAATCTACATAATTAATTTCATCGCTATGATAAAGCTGTAGTATATTAATTTTTGCTAGAGTTTCAACTGATATTTTACAATTACGCGCTTTCAACATACTTTCAATTGTTAATTCATCAATCAGTTGTCTATATATATCATCTTTTGATAATACAAATACTTCACCGATTATTTCGAGTGTATGTAGTAAGTCTTTTTTGTTTATATTATGGTTTTTTGATATTGCATCAATGTATTTTTCTATAACTGAAATATTGTCAATTTCTTTATCTATTATTTTTCCTTTAAATGATTCAAAAATAATCCTAAAGAGAAAACCATCATATGATAATTTTTTCAACTTATCTACGTTTTTTTCGGTTATTTCTACTTGAAAATAATTTTTATATTTATTGATAACTTCATTTTCCTCATCTTCATTAAACTTTAATAGTTTTATATTTTCTCTAGAAATGCTTTTCAAAACTGAAGAAGTGCCATTTATTTCTTCATAATCTTTACTAAAACTATCTTTACAAGAAATGCATATTTTAATATTGGAATATTCTAATGCTATATTAAGAAGCTTATCTACACTAATAGCAGGATTTTGTACAGCTAACTCATCTATTGCATCAATACATATAATAAAATATTTATTTTCTTTTTTCGATAATAAGTTTATCCTATCAAATAATTGTTTATTATATAATTGTTCATTAAACCCAAAATTAAAATCATCCATTATTTGATCAATTATAGAAGTTTCAATAAAGCAAGAATTATAAAATAATATTAAGTTATCATTCATATAGTTTTCTACTAAATTGCATAACGTATTTGTTTTACCAATTCCAGAAGTTCCTGTAATAAAAAATAATTTTTTATCACTATTAACAAAATTATCAAATTTTTTATGTATATCTTTTCTTTCTACATATAATTCTTTGATATATTTATTACCATACAATCTTAAAAGTTCTCTATTGTTTATTCTATTTATAAACTTTTTTAAATTATCGCCAGAATAACATATTATATCTGATAATGCTTCAATTCTTAATTTAATAGTATCTTGAAAATTTGGTTTTGATAAATCAGGTGATATCATATCTTTTTCAATATTTTGCTTAGTAAAAGTGTTAAATATGTGTGTTTGTTCACCATTTGAAACAATAGTAAATGGTGTCATCGGTTCAGTTAATCGTGAATAAGAAATTGCTTGACTTATTTCCTCGTCTGTAATCTTTATTTTTTCTTTCTTTAATTCCCATAACATAAACGGTTCATTATTAAGTTTAACTAAAATGTCTAATCTACCTGAAATATAATCTTTCTTTTTAACTGTATTTTTTCCTAGTTTTATAGTAAAATTTTCTTCAAAAGATAATAAAGAACTATTAAAACCTAAATCATTTAGAAAAGGAATTATTATTTGATTTTTTAACGTTTCTTCATTCATTGCTTTTTTCATTTATTATCACCTCTAAAATTTAAATTGCTCAAAGTTAATATATAAATATATTATACCTTAAATAATTTCCTTTTTAAATAAATGTAGGACAAAATCTAGAATAATTACCAACTTTATAGTATAATTTTTATAGATTTAAAACTTTATTGAGGAGGAACAGAAACATGATTATTACAAAAAATTTGTTAAACGAAAAAATACCTTTAGAAATGATTCCTACCAGATTAGATAGTGCAACTGATTTATTACATACACAAAACATGGACTTATTTTATATAATATAAATCCTAGTACTTGGAATGTATTATACCCGTTTTTTCAGCAGACAAATAAATTTACAATTGATTCTTATGAAATTGAAAATAATGATATAACTTATAAAGATTTAATTGAAATATATAATAATATTTATAATACCGAATATGTAGCTAAAAAAGGCTTTGATGAGTCTAAAAGAAAACAAGTTCTTATAGATGAATTTAATAAAACATTTGGAGTAAGTGGTACAATTATAAGTGCAAAATTAGATTCTCATTATGAACTTAAGTATTCAAAGTCTAAAAATGTATATACATTATATTATTTAGAAAGTTATATTGCAAACAATATCGATGATATTGATAAACTATTAAATCAAAATGTTTATAAACAAGAAATACTAAACTTAAATAAATATCCTTTAGATAAAGAAATAAATGGCATAAAAGTTGTCGATAGTATAGCATTACTTGATGATAAAACTAAATTAGATTTAGTTAAGAAAAATATTTTACAATAATGTGTATTGGGGGAAATAGTATATGGAACACATAATGAAATTATTTGAGTCAGATTTTGACAATCTAAAATCTGGTAAAAAGAAAAGAGAATATCGTTTAAATGATGATAAAAGAAAACAAGTTAGAATTGGTGATACAATTAGATTTTTGAAATTACCTAATTTAGATGAGGAATTTGTAGTAGATGTTAAGAATATCGAAGTTTTTAGTAATTGGTATGATTGTTATTCAAAATATTATGATGAAGATTTTAAGAATAGATATAGTAGTGTCGAGGCTGTTGTACAAGACACTTACGATGGTGGTTATTACACAAAAGAAGAATCTGAAGAAAATGGTTGTGTTGTTTTCACAATAAAAAAACATAGAATACTTCATTATAATGCTACTGCTTGCTATTTAAAAAAGAACAATAAAGTATTAATGATTAAGTTTGCTAAAAAATGGGGAAATGTATATGCTCCTCCTGGTGGTAAATTTGAAACTGGTGAAAGTCCTTTAGATTGTATAATTAGAGAGTATTATGAAGAAACAGGATTAACTTTAATTAATCCTAGACTTCAAGGCATTTCTTATTGGAAAGATACAGTTGAAGGAATTATATTTGTTTATACCGCTGAAGATTTTAAAGGAGATTTAACTATTTCAGAAGAAGGTACTTTAGAATGGATTAGATTAGAAGATTTAAAAAATATTACTCAATTTGATCAAAATCAAAAGTTTACTCCATATTTGTTTAAAGATAGTATATTTGAAGGTAAATTTTTATTAGACGATAAATGCAAAGTACTAGATTATAAAATAAGAAATATGTAGATGGAGAATAATGAAAGAAATATTTTTAAGTTTTAGACCAGAATATTTTAAACCATTATTATATGGTATAAAAAAATATGAGTATAGAAAAAGATTTTGTGATGAAGAAACGAAAGCATATTTATATTTAAGTGGTAAATCAAGACAGGTTGTTGGAATTATGGAATTAGGAAAACCAGTCCGTTTAGATCTTACAAGAAATGATTATTTAAATTATCCAGATACGCTAAAAAGAGTCGATGAATATATTTTAAGTAAAGATATAAATGCTGTTCCAATTAAATCTTTAGCTTTGTTTAAAAATCCTATTAATCTTGAGGATATAAGAAAAGAAATTCCAAATTTTATGCCCCCACAAATGTATTTTGTATTAGATAATCATCCAAAGTTAAAACAAATTTTAGAAAGTCAATCAACAAACGAAAAACTATTTTCTCATAAACACGATGGTATTTATTACGATAATTTGGCTAAATCAGTTAATGAATTAGAGAAAACAGAAGAATTTAAAAATTCACATGCAAAACATACTAATAATAATGATTTTAACAATATTATATTTTAAAAACAAAAGACAATTTAAGTCATAATGACCTAGAATTGTCTTTTTCTTTTTGGATATCTTTATCAAAATTATTAAGGTTATTTTGTATGCTTTCGGCTCTTTTAATTATGTCTTTACAATACTTATCATACTTATAAAGTTCTTTAATTTTAGGTTGTATATCATTAATTTCAGCAAGTATTTTATTTTGTTTATCTTCAGTCTTTGCTCTATGGTATCTTTTCCAAAGATTTTCTCTTTTACCTTTTAATTCACTTAATTCATCAAAATTATTTTTAGCAAAGTTATCTAAATCTTCTTTAGTTACAATATTCTTTTCATGCATAAATCTAACTTGTTGTGAAATTTGTTCCAACTTATAAACTTCTTTTCTAATTGAATAAGAAAGATATTGTTTAGGATATTTTTTAGGAAATACTCCTAGTAAATAGCAATAGTATAAATATAATCCATATATTCCTTTATGTGGTTTATTAGTCCTAGAATATTCTTCAAAGATGGATCTTTGAGACATAGGTTTAAATACAATTTGTCTTGAAGAATATAATCTCTCATTTAATTTATCTTTTGAATATTCATTTCCAAATACTTTTTCTATTCTAACTTTATTTTCGCCATCTCTATAAATTGTAATAATACCATTACGAGAATATACTTTATAACCTAGTGATTTCATTCTATCCATTACTTGTTTGATAGTTACTGAATAACTAATAACATTGTCTAAATCTTCTTTTAGCATTTTATAATAATCATTATTTATAACTTTATGATTAAAGGTGCTTTTATAACCAACATCTTCTTCTAAAACACTTAATCCATATTCAGAACATAATGAATCGGAAATATTTCTTAACTTTGCTAGATTAGTTCTATTGTTATTATATTTCTTTCCATCTTTACACGAAACAGAGTTGATTATGAAATGGTTGTGAATATGATTAGTGTTTTGATGTGTAGCAACAACCACTTCATAATCTTTAAACATTTCACTAACAAATTTAACTCCTATCTCGTGAGCAATGTCAGGAGTAACTTCTCCTTCTTTAAATGATTGATAACCATGATAAGCAAGAACACCATCTTTCTTTTCAAAATAATCTTTAGTAAATTCCATATCAAAATATGGATCACGCTCATTACAATTCAGCGTACTTACATAACAAACTTTTTCTTCTTTGAAATTATAATCTTTTTTCCCCTCTAAAAAAGCATAATCAACTTTACCATAATCTTTATTAAGAGTTTTTTCAGGATTGATGATATAGTTTATAGATTGTTTTAAATTATTCTTAATAGGCCAAATTGATGTTGTCGCCATATTATAGGTTTATCCTTTCTTTTGGGATGGTGGGAGTAATACCACGTTGCTTGCTTATGACAACATCACACATAAATTAACTCCTTTAAGATAATTTCTTCAGCAGTATTTTTATAATTATTCATCAATTTTACCCATTCAAGTTGATTATTTTCTTTACTTTTTTCAGATATTTTTTCATCATTTTTAATATAGTTATCCATTAAAGTTTTTAATCTTTCTTCTGATTCTTTACTTACTGAAAGAAGATGATTTGTTAGTTCATTCTTCATTAAAAGTGCCTGGTATAATCCTTTTTTGCGTTCCTTAACATAGTTTAACCTTAATAATCCATACTTGTTTATTTCTCCATAATTTTGATTACTTATTACCAAATTAGGTAATAAATAATCTCCTTTTTTAACATATTCAATATTCATAATATTATCATTTCCTTTCTTATTTTTGTTTAATAAATTTACTTTTAAATATGATTCAAATGCTTCCAATATTTTATCTTCTACTGAGGGAGAATTATCCTCATAAACACTTATAATTAGTTCTTTTTTATTATTTGATTTTCATACATTTATTTCCTCCAAATTTTTTATTTTGTAGCTAATAATTCCGTATTTGTCTTTAACACTATCGACTGTTATAGGAAACTTTTCTTTAGGTGAAATTGCTACAAATCTTATAATTTTTTCATCTTCATTTGGTTGATATTCAAGTATTATTTCATTAGTTTCTTCATCAATTGTTTCATACATTTCATAAAAAGATGTTTCAAAATGTTCATTCATTTTAGATAAAT
>CAKOXL010000034.1 GCA_934130105.1 uncultured Bacilli bacterium
TCTTCATCTAAAGTGGAATCACTCTTTTTCCTTGCTGTTACTTCATATGAAATACTAGAGTTCATTTCTATCGTTGAGGTTATTTTAAAATCAAATACCTTTCCTTCTCCTGTTTGAAGTTTACCCTCTTCATCACTTATTGGAAAAGCATCTGTTAAACTAATACCTTTTCCTATACCACTTACTTCAGTATATAGAAAGTTTATCTTACCTGTTTTTATGATATTATCAGTTACACCTGTTTTAGAATAAGTAAATAACGAATAACTGACTCCTACTGTAATTAGTATTAAGCTTAACACTGCTACTAGTGTTAAAAATATCTGTTTCTTTTTATTATTATTCATCTTACTCCTCCATACTTTTATAGTTAACTAAAATAGGTAATTAATACCATTTATAGACTTCTATCTTAATATAATAAAAGTATATCATAAAATTGCTCACTCTAAAAGAGCAAGACATATAATTCTTTTACTTCGCACCAGATAATATTTTAAGACAGGTAAAATAATTAGTAAAATATTGGGTTTGGTAACTATACAGCATTTTTATCTTAACATATAGTAAAATGGTGATTGTATGCTTTACTTTGAATTATTTATACTAATTATTACATTATCACTTGATACATTAATAGCTAGTATATCAATGGGAATAGAAAAAATTAGAGTTTCAATAGTTTCAATATTAATTTTAAATACAATTAGTAGTATCTTTTTAGCTATATCGTGCTTATGTGGCAATACTATATTAACTTTATTTAATAATAGTATAATTTCTTATCTACCAAATATAATCATTATATTGATTGGTGTTAGTAAAATAATTAAACCTGTATATAAAAAAATAACTTCTAAAAAGAATGGATTTAATATTAAATGTTTATTTAAAATCTACTACAATCCTGAAAAAGCTGATTTGGATAATTCCAAAACTTTATCCATTAAAGAAATAATATTATTAAGTATTACTTTATCATTTGATAATCTTATTGCTGGTAGTAGTTTAGGCTTTTATATAAATTTTATTAACTTAATAATATTATTTAACTTCTTCTTTGGTAGCATTTTATTTTTTATACTTAATAGATTATTTTTAAGAATAAATTTAAAAAGTAATATAGATATTTCCTTTATTAGTGGAATTATCTTTATTTTGGTTGGTATTTCAAGAATAATAATTTAGAATTTTTTTATTTAACGTGCATAAATTACATTAGGTGATTATCATGTATTTTAAAAATAAAGGTATCAACTTATATTATGAAAAACATGGAAACGGTAAAAAAAGCGTCGTTATTTTGCCAGGCTGGGGTGATACTAGAAAAACATTTTCATATATGATTTCTTTTTTAGAAAAATATTTTACTGTTTATATAGTTGACTACCCTGGTTTCGGTAATAGTAATTTCCCAGAGGTAGATTTAACCATTTATGATTATAGCGATATTATTTATAATTTTATTAAATTTATAAAGGTAGATGATCCTGTTTTAATAGGACACTCATTTGGTGGCAGAATAATAATAACATTACTTGGTTACTATAATTATAAATTTTCTAACGTTATTTTAATAAATAGTGCTGGAATTAAACCTAGAAAAACATTAAAAAGCAAAATTAGAAATATTGGCTACAAACTACTGCAAAAAGTAGCTAGCATATTACCTAAAAAATTAAGAGAACGTTATAGAAAATATCTTTTTAATAAATTTGCATCAGATGACTATAAAAATCTTAATGATAACATGAAAAAAACATTCAAGAATATCGTAAATGCAGACTTAAAAACCTTTATTAAAAACATTAAATCAAGAGTTTTAATTATCTGGGGAAATAAAGATGATGCAACACCAGTAAGTGATGCATATGAAATGAATAAGCTAATAAATGAATCAGAATTAATTGTTTTAGATAATGTATCACACTTTTCTTACTTAGAAAAACCATACCTGATAAATTCTATTATTTTTGAACAGCTAAAAGATGAAATAGCAGAAAAAAAAGGCCCTAATGCCTAATAATGTTATTTTATCTTTTTTTCCATAATATTCTTACAGTATAGAATAAAAATAATGCAAACATTGCAACATAAATCCAAATCAATACTGTACTTAAGATGCCATCTGTATATTTATATATTATACTTGGTATGCTTTCTGGAAAATACTTACTGATAAAGCTACTAATTTCACTAACACCTAAATTCTTTTTAATAAATGTTAAAATTCTAAAAAAGATATCAAGTGATGCTATAAAATAAACACTACTATCAAGTCTTCTAAAAAAACATACACCAGCAACAATTAATACAATTAATAATACTACATCAAAACTCATACAAATACCTCACTTATTATCATTTAGAATAGTAACATAAAACCAAAAAAAATACAATCCCCTTAAAAAAAGGAATTGTGTTTTTTTTCATAATTTAAAGTTGTTTTTAGACCGTGACCTGGATATAAAGTGATATCATCTTCCATTTTAATTAGTTTAGAAATACTATCTTTCATTTTTATAAAGCTTCCACCATCTAAATCACATCTTCCTATACTATTTAAGAAAACAAAATCACCAACAAACATAACTTTATCTTCCTTAAAATAGAAACTTATAGAATCATCAGTGTGCCCTGGATTATATATTACAGAAAAAGAAAATGGTCCTATAATGTAGTTTTGTTCTTTTAAGTTATTAAAATCATAAACTTTGGTATTATAGTTTTCCAATATTTCTTTTAATGCACCAACATGATCAAAATGGTGATGAGTTAGTAATATTCCTAATACTTCTTTTCCAATTAGATGTTCATTAATTTTTGCATATTCAGCACCAGGATCTACAACTAAGCATTTATTATCTTGTGTTAAAATATAACAGTTAGTATCTAATTCTCCTACTACGACTCTTTCTATTTTCATTTTATTTACCCTTTCATTTTTTAGTGATACTTTATAACTATTTTTTTAACTTTCTTATTTTTATATTTTCTTTTTTACCAATCGATATTTTATATATACTGCTAATAGAAATAATATCTATCTTATCCTCGTTTATATATAACCTTTTTATTACTTCCCCTTTTTTCTTCTTTTCTAGTAATAACAAATTAGCATTTTCTAGTTTAAATGTAAATCTTTTTGCTAGTGAACAATCTTTCAAAAAGGGGTCAAACTGTGATGGATGTTTAAGCATCCATGTTTCCATGTGTTCAATATCACCATCAGTTAAGGCTGTATAATTAATCTCATCTTCACTATTAAAATATAGAGAAAATAAAGAATTATTAACAGCAAGATTACTAATTGGCAAAACTTCATCTATATTATATTTTTCTTTTATTTGTGTTGCTGTTAGCATAACTATTCTCCTTTATAAAATAGTATGCCAAAAATTAGTTATTATTCCTTTTTTGCCTTTCTATTTTTGAATAAATACAACCACAATAATCTTGACGATATAAACCATATATTTTAGAAAGTTCAATACTTCTTTTATAACCATTTTTCTTTTTGAAATCAGCTGGTAGATAATGTATGTCATATTCTTTTTCTAGATTTCTTCCTATTTCATTAATCCATGAACTGTTTTTATAAGGACTAATTGATAAAGTGGTAGCAAAGTAATCAAAATTATTATCTTTTGCAGTAATAGCAGTTTTTTTCATTCTAAGTGAGTAGCACAAATAACATCTTTTTTCGCCTTCTTTTAAGTTTTCTAAGCCAGATGCTATTTTAAAAAACTCCATACTATCATAATCACAATCTAGAAAACTAACTTTATTTTTTGTAGGAAACTCTTTGATAAAACGTTTTTCTTCTTCTTTTCTTTTTAAATATTCCTCTTCAGGATAAATATTAGGATTATAGTAAAAAATGGTTATATTAAAGTAATTAGCTAATAATTCAAGTACATAACTAGAACAAGGAGCACAACAACTATGTAATAGTAAACTAGGTGTATTATTTTTTTCTTGTTCCATTTTTATGATTTTTTCCATTTCTATCTGTTCATTTTGTATCATAGTACCACCTCAATAATTAACATTAGTTTAGCATTTTTTATTTTACTAGTAAATACTGGCAAAGAAAAAAGTAGTAAAAATATTTACCACTTTATTCACTTAAATTATGATATACATTTTGAACATCATCTATATCTTCTAAAGCATCAATTAAATTGTATACTTTTTGTTTAGTTTCTTCGTCTTCTACTTCGATTTGATTAGAAGCAATATAAGTAATTTCACTAGTTAAAAAGTCTTTGATACCCATTTGTTCCATAGCTTCTTTTACTTTTAAGAAATTATCTGGTGTTGTATAAACTTCGTAAGTATCATCATTTACAATAAAATCATCAGCGCCATTATCTAAAACGGTCATCATTAGTTCATCTTCATCAACAGTTTTCTCAACAACAATAACACCACGTCTTTCAAACATATAACTTACGCTACCATCAGTTCCTAAATTACCGCCTTTTTTAGTTAATGCTGTTCTAACTAACATAGCAGTACGATTTCTGTTATCAGTTAAACAATCAACCATAAAAGCAATACCAGCTGGACCATAACCCTCATAGCGAATGTTTTCATAATCTTCACCACCTTGTGATCCTACTGCTTTATCGATTGCTTTTTGAATATTATCTTTAGGCATATTTTGGCTACGACATTTTTCAATTACCATTCTAAGTGATGGGTTAGTATCAGGATCTCCATTAGTACCCTTGGCTACTACATAAATTTCTTTTGCTAATTTTTGAAAAACTTTTCCACGTTCGGCATCAATTAATCCTTTTTTACGATGAATTGTTGCCCATTTTGAATGTCCACTCATAGTTATTCTCCTTTTTTTATTAATTCGTTAATTATATTATCATATTTTTTTTAAATTGAAAAGATTTATTACTACTAGATAGTAGCTAGTAATATTTCAAATTCAACCATACCATTAGTTTTACCAGATTTTATATCTAAATCAAGTTGAGATAATTTTTCTAGTTTTTCTAATAAAAGATTTTCTGTATATTTATATGATTGTTCTCTAGCAAGTTTTACTGGATATTCATGAACTTTTAATATTTTACTAATATTTTGATCACTATTACCATCATTTAATAAAACTTTTACTTGATATATTAAGCGGATTTTATTAGCTAAAATACGAATGATATTAACAATTTGTTCACCACGAAGCAAAAAATCTTGATATAGTGTAAATGCTTCTTTTTTGTTACCTGATAAAATATGATCGACTAAATGAAAAATATTATTATCCATACTCTTCATTACTATTTCCTTAATATCATTTGCAGTAATTACTTTTTCATCTATTTTATATAGCTTTAATTTTTCGATTTCATTAAAAACTCTTTCATAGTCATTATCACAATATTCTAGTAACAGTTTTATTACTTGATTATCCATTTTATAATCTTCTAGTCTTTTTTTAATCATACCGTTTATATCGGTTAATTCTTCAATAACAGTTGAATTTTTATAGTACAAAGATGTTATTTTTTTTCTTTTATCTATATTATCACATATTAGTATTAGAATGTTTTCTTGGCTTGGATTATTTATATATTTTTCAAATTTTTCTAAATTGTGTTCAACTAATGATTTTGCTTTATCACTTGATAAAAAAGAAGCATTATGGCCAATGATTACTTTTTTATTTGTAAGAAAGTTATAAGTATCTAAATCTTCAACTAATCTTTCAATTGGTACTTCAAGTAGATCATAGTGAACCACTTCAGCTTCTTTATTAGATTTTAAAATTTCATTTAGTTTGTTATCAAGTGTTACTTTATCGTTAGTTACTATTAAATAGTTATTATTCATATTATAGTTGTTTCCTTACATCGTCTAATACTTCATCAAGTTTGGTAATATCTTTACCGCCACCTTGAGCAAATGTTTTACTTCCACCACCATTGCCACCTAATTTACTAGCTACTTGTTTTACAATATCACCAGCTGATAAAGTTTCTATGTTGCTTCTTGCAATAATATTTACTTGATTAGCTTTGATATTAGCAATTAAAATGAATCCTTTTTCTATTTTTAATAATAGATTATCAACTATATCTTTTAAGATGTTTGTATCCTTGTTTTCAACTTTAGTAATTAACACTTTGATATTATTAATTTCTAAAACATTATCTAAATATACTGATAAATCCTGTAATGCTTGCTTTGCTTTTTCATCTTTATATTTCTTTTCTAAATTTTTAACTTCATTTTGAACATATTCTAATTCATTTTTTTCAAAAATGATATCTTTATAACTTTTTGGTTCATCATTATTAATGTTACACTCAAATTCTAAATCGATATTTTCTTGTTTAGCATTGATTATGATATTACGTGCTTTCATTAAAAGTTTAATTTTTTCATCATTATATGGTTTAATGGTTTCAAGTAAGGTATCTTCTACTGCTTCATTGGTACAAGCTTCAATACGATAGATGTTACTTCCTTTTGATTCTACTGAGAAAATAGCGAACTTTTTGATTTCATTAGTATTTTTAATATGAGTTCCACCGCATAATTCTTTGGATTCTCCTATTGTTACAACACGAACATTACTACCGTATTTTTCACTAAATAGAGCCATTGCTCCAGTTTCTTTAGCTTTATTAACATCCATTACTTCAGTTTTAGTATCAATTGCTTGTTTTACGTAATCGTTAATGAAATTTTCTACTTCTATTATTTTATCTTCTAGTAGTTTACCTGTATAAGTAAAATCAAATCTTAGTGAAAATTCATCTACATAACTACCAGCTTGATGAATTTTATCTGAAATAATAGAACGAAGAGCATATTGAAGTAAGTGAACTGATGAGTGGTTTACCTCAATTTTTTTACGTCTTGCTTCATCTATACTAGTTTTTACTATGTCACCTATACTTGCTGTTCCATCTAATATTTTTACTTTGTGTAGATGTTGACCATTCGGAGCTTTTCTAACATCTAAAACACGCGCTTTAAATTTATCTGATGTAATCATTCCGGTATCACTAACTTGACCACCAGATTCTGCATAAAAGCAAGTTTTATCTAAAATTAAATATCCTTCTTTTTTGATAGTATCAACAAATTTTTCACCATCAAATAAACCAATTACTTTGCCTTTTTCAGTATATGAATGGTAAATAAACTCAGATTTTTCTTTAAAGTTTAATAATTCTTCATTTTGAATATTCATATTTGCTTCTTGTTTACGACTTTTTTTAGCTAGAGTTTTTTGTTCTTGCATGTATTTATCAAACTCTTCTTTTGAAGTAGTAAAGCCTTTTTCTTCTAAATATTCTAATGTTAATTCATATGGGAAACCATAGGTATCGTATAATTTAAATACTTCTTTAGCTGGTATTTTATTTTCTTTAGCATTGTCCATTAATTCTAGTAATCTTCTTTCACCACTTGCTAAAGTTTTATGGAATAATTGTTCTTCTTCATAAACTAAAGTTTGAACATATCCCCTATTATTAATTAAATCTGGATAACTTTCACCCATGATGTTACAAACTGTATCTACTAATTTATACATAAATGGTTCAGTAAGTCCAAGCTTTTTGCCCATGCGAACACTTCTTCTTAATAGTCTTCTTAAAACATAACCTCTACCAACATTTTCAAATATAGCACCATCTGATAATGCAACAGTGATAGCTCTTATATGGTCTGCTATAATTTTAAAACTAGCATCACCATTATATAAAACGCCACTTAAATCTTCTATGGCATGAATAATTGGTACAAATAAATCAGTATCAAAATTAGAATCTACATCTTGGAAAATACATGCCCATCTTTCAAGGCCAGCACCAGTATCGATATTTTTACTAGGAAGTTCTTGATAATCTTTTCTGTCAACGTTTTCTTTAGAATTAAACTGACTAAATACATTATTCCAGATTTCTACATATCTTGCTTGGTCTTCATCTTTTTTAAATAATTCAAATGCATTATGGTCTGGATCATATTTTTCTCCACGGTCATAAAAGATTTCAGAGTCTGGTCCACATGGTCCTTCTCCTATTTCCCAAAAGTTTCCTTCTAACTTTATGATGTGATCTTCCATCATACCTACTTCTACCCAACGATTATAGGCATCTAAATCGTCAGTATAGATAGTTACATATAGTTTTTCTTTTGGAATATCAAACCATTCTGGGCTTGTTAATAGCTCATAGCTAAAACCAATTGCTTCATTTTTGAAATAATCTCCAATAGAAAAGTTACCCATCATTTCAAAGAAGGTTTGATGACGTGTTGTAACACCTACATTTTCAATATCATTGGTACGAATGCATTTTTGAATGCTTACAATTCTTCTTGATTCTGGTACTTTACTACCATCAAAATATTTTTTTAATGGCGTAACTCCAGCATTAATCCAAAGTAGAGAATCATCATCAATTGGTATTAATGGTGCGCTTTCCATTTTTTTATGGCCATGCTTACTAAAATAGTCATACCACATATTTCTTATTTCTGTACTAGTCATGTATCTCATTTTTATTTACCTCACTATCTACTATCTTTATTATATCACTTGTTAACCCTGTTAGGGAAGAATTAACTATCTCATAATCAAAATTTTCATAATTATCTAGTGCTAACTCTGTAATATGATTTTGTTCACTTGGATTTAGAGAACTTATATAATCTGTTCTTGTAACGTTAATACTAACTACATCTTTAAACCTACTTTTTAATATTTCAATTTCTTGTGGTAATCTAATATCATTTACAATAAAAACATCAAAAAAATTTGATAATACCTTAATATCATCGGTTAGATGGTCAATATGAAAATTAGGCATATTCATTTTTTCTCTAATAATATCAGTACCTATTTCCTGAAGTAATTTTCTAGGCTTTGTATCATCATTTCCATCCCAACCAAAATAATCTTTCAAATATGCTTTTAAGGTTCTCATAATTTGAATTTCACAAACTTTAAAATTTCTTTTTTCATATTCTTCTTTTAAAATTTGACTGATGGTACCTTTTCCTGTTCTTGCTTTACCACTAATTAAATAGATTTTCTTATTGTCCATACTTTTTCCTTTCTAATACCATTGGTACTATGAGATTTTTTTCTATTTGACCATTCTGGCAAAAACCATATCTTTGATATAGTGAAACAGCTTTTATATTAGCATTTAATCTGATTACTTGATATTCCTTACAATCATTTAATACCTTTTCAAGTAGTGTACTTCCTACTTTCTGATTACGATATTCTTTTTTTACAAATAACGAATCTAGGTAATCATCATTTCTTAAAGCTGCACCTATTATTTCATCATTTAAATATGCTACATAAATCTCGCCATCACAAGATAAATAATAACCTATTGCTTGCCTTAAAGCAAGTTCTTTAAATTTATCTTTTTTCTCTTGTTCTAAATTATCAAATTCTTTTAAATTGGTTTGAATAAAAAGATCAAGATTTTCTTCTGATAAAAAATTTATTACTGTTAAGATTCTTTCATCAGCAGGAGCTAATTTTTCAATTACTAAATTTTCTAACATTTAATCACCTTTTTTCATAGAAAAAGACCTAAGTTAGGAGCGAATATTCGCGGTACCATCCTAAATAGATCTTAATTTTGATAACGGCCAAGCCGGACTAGTTTGCTAGTCACTAAAAAGTAGCTTTCATATTCCTTTGTTACCTATTTTCATCAACCATAGGCTTTCTACAAACAAGTAAATATTACTTATCTTTTTTAAAGTTTTTAATTATCGGTAATACGTTCCATTATAGCAAATTTCTTATTGAAATATTGAAAAATTGTTTTAAGAACTGAAATTACTGGTGTTGCAAGAATCATTCCTATTATACCAAAGAAATGGCCAAATATCAACAATCCTAACATAATTGTTACTGGATGTAACTTCATTGTTTTTCCCATTACAACTGGTTGTAGAAAATAGCTTTCTAAAGTTTGTGCTAAAACAATGGCAATAAGTACAAATAAGCCGGTCATCGGACTAATAGATAATCCTACTATTACGGCTGGTGCTCCACCTATATATGGTCCAACATATGGAATAACATTAGTAACTGCACAAAATAGGCCAAATACCATAGGAGCTTCTAATCCAGCTATCCATAAGGCAATGGATTGGAAAACGAATAAAATAAACATAATTAATAAGGTTCCATGAACATAACTTTTTAAATTATTGTTTAATTTATCAAGTAGGCTAACTACATCATCTTGATATTTATTAGGAATTAGACTATATAAATGTTTTTTTACATTATCAAAATCAAATAACATATATAGGCCTACTAATAATCCTATTAGTAAATTAACACCGCCTGAAATAATATTTGATATGGCATTCATTATAGTTGTTGGCAAATCAACAGTTAATGACTTGCTTAAATTGTTGATACTATCATAAATACCAATTTTGATATCAGTAAAGTTAAAATCGCCTAGATTATTTAGATTTTCAAAGAAATTGTCAATATTATTTTTTAGGTAATTAATAAATGTTGGAACTGACTGTGCTAAATCATTTAATTGATTACTAATAGATGGTATCATTAATCTTATTAGTAAATATATTAACGATAAAAATATTACATAGACAAATATGGCACCTAATATTCTACTTACACCTTTTTTATGTAAATACGTAACAAACGGATCAAATAACCATGCTATTACTATTCCTATAAAAAGCGGTGAGATTATGGTTAATATTTTTCCAATTAAAGGAAGTATTT
>CAKOXL010000035.1 GCA_934130105.1 uncultured Bacilli bacterium
GCATCTTTCATAGCACCACTTGAAGTATTACCTTTAACAGCTGGTTCAGAATGAGTAATTACATATTCAATCTTATCTGGAAGTGATAAACCTAATACTTCACCTTCATAGAAAGTAATGTTAACCATTAAATTCTCTTTTAAATATTTGCTATCATCACCTAAAGTAGCTTTATTTAGTTCAATCTGATCATATGTTTCCATATTCATAAAGTAATATACATCACCCATTTCATATAAGTATTGCATATCTCTTTTTTCAATACGAGCTGACTCTACTTTAGTACCAGCATTAAATCTTTCTTCAATAATTGATCCTGTTCTTAAGTTTTTTAATTTAGCAGTAACAAACGCAGCACCCTTTCCTGGTTTTACATGTCCAGTTTCTAGTACTGTAAAAATGTTACCATCCATTTGAATAGTCATACCAACTTTTAAATCGTTTGTATTAATCATTTTTAGACCTCCTTTCAAAATGAATAAGAGAATTAATATTCTCCTATCTTTTTCCTATTTTCATAATCCTCTTTCTTTGATTAACAACTGGATTATTTTTATAAAGTGTTTTTGGTTTTTCTTTTGAGAGCTTACATGTCACCTGATTAGCACCTAATTCTATAAAATTTTGACAACTAATAAATGTAATAAATTTCCCAAATATTAAATTCTTAAGCATAACTTCCCCTATTTCTTTTCTTTATGTGTTGTATGTTTTCTACAATTAGAGCAGTATTTGCTAAGTTCTAAACGGTCAGTTGTATTTTTTACATTTTTACTTTTTCTATATCCTTCTTTACCGCAAACAGTACAAACCAAAGTCTTATTTTGTCTATTACCTACTTTTGCCACAATAATCCCTCCTTGTTTCCTATATGTATTATACATTACTATTTAGGAAAATGCAAAAACTTTTTAACAATAATTTCTAAATAAAGTATAAAAAATCTAATAATACTAAATATCAGGAAACATTTCAAAGAATTTATTTGATATTTTTCTAGCTATTATCCTATTCATATAAGTACGATGATTAATATTAGTATTAACATCTTCAACATCAGGAGAAGTAACTGTAATAGTCATTTTGGGATTATCACTTGGTGCATAACCAACAAAAGCATTACTAGTAGTTTCGGTATCAATTTTTCCATCTTTATCAGTATCAATAAACGTTTCACTAGTACCAGTTTTACCAGCTGGATTAGGAATAATTCCCATTACGCCTTTACCAAAACCATCTTTCATTACAGAAACAAAACCTTCCTGTACTCTTTTTAGATATTCTTCTTTAGTATCAACTGTATTTAAGATGGTTACTTCTTGTTCTTTTAAAACACTTCCTAAGGATAAATCACTGCTAGAATTTCTCACTTTTTTTAAAAGCATTGGCCTTAATCTATTACCATTACTAGCAATAGTAGTAATATATTGAGAAAGTTGAATTGGTGTATAGCTATCATATTGTCCTATTGAAAAATTAAGTAATAAATCTAAAGATGAATTAGTTCCAATATAGCCTAAGCTTTCAACTGGCAAATCAATTTCTGTTTTTACTCCTAGGCCAAACTCATTAAAGGTTTTTCTATATATATCAAAAGCTGATGAATCAACACTCATCTTTTTATTATAAGAATAATCAAAACCAGCTACTCTCATGGCAATTTTAAACTGATAAACATTACTAGATTTAGCAAGTGCCGTAATATCGTTAAGTCTTCCAACTTGTAAAGATGAACACTTTTTAGGTATATTAGCAAGCTTTATACATTCATCAGTCATATATTCTCCAATTTTTAAACTACCAGTATTATATCCTACTAACATAGATGCACCCTTAACAACAGAACCAGGTGTCATCGGATCAGTTAAAGCATACGGTGTAACATCATATGTCTTATAAGTACTATCTTTTTTTAAAACTTGTCTTCCAGAAATAGCTAATATTCCACCCGTACTAGGATCTTGAATTATTACATAAGTTTTACTTAAATATTTAGTATTAGCTTCAGACTTAGCTTTAATCAACTCTTTATCAATAATATCATCAACTGCCATTTGTAAATTAATATCGATATTAAGGACAATGTCATTACCTCTTTTAGCATCACTTAATAAAACTAAATTATTATTACTAACCTTTTTATATACAGCCTTTTCTCCTTTTAATATATCTTCATATTGTTTTTCAATATTACTAATACCAACAGTATCAGTTAAAGAATAGCCTTTGCTTAAATACTCATTCTTTAAATTCTTAGGAATGCTACCAACACTACCCAAAATACTTTTTAAAGTATCACCATATAAATAATTTCTTTTCCAACTAATCTTGGTATCAAAGCCCTTAAGTTTATAATTATTCTCTGAAAAATAAGCATACTCACCATCAGTTACATCTTCACTTTTTATTATCTTTTGAGAATATGAATATCCTTGATTCATTAAATAATATAAATAGGCTGCTTTTTTATCATTATCATCAAAAATACTAAGTTCATCCTCTGTAATTCTATCTATTTTTAAATTTTCAATATCACTATTAGTCAATACTCTCTCTTTAAGCTTCTTCCATTCATCAGCATTAATTTTTTCATTGCAAATATCTGGATACAAAGCTAAATAAAATTCCTTTAAATTTCTAATATTCAATTTATTAAATGGAAGTTCTATTTTATCTATTACCAAATAAGCAAGTTCTATTTCTTCCTTAACACTTATAGCTTCGCTTTTTTTATAATAAATGACTGGTACTGCAACATTATCTACTAAAAGGTTATAATTTCGATCATAAATTCTGCCACGTGGAGCACTATCACCATAAACTAAAACATTAGTTAATTGATCCAATTTCTTTTTATAAAAAGCGCCATCAAAAATAATGACTTTAATTAATGAATAAAATAAAATAAAAAAGCAAATAACTAATATAAATTCTAAGACTTTAATTCTCTTATTCATTATTTCCAAATTTTTCATGTATAATGCCTCCAATCTATATATAGTTTGTGTTAAATATATAAAAACTTACATATATTTTATCGGGAGGTATTATGTATAAACAGTTATTAAAAAATTATATTGACAAATTAAGTAAAGAAGATATTATCAAGTATATTGAAAACAACAATTATTCTGTTAGCAATAAAGAAATTGATACTATTTATTACTACATCAAGAATTACTGGGAAGATTTTTATAATGATAAAGAAGAAGTATGGAAAAAGTTAAAAAATGATGTATCTAGTAATACATATTTAGAAATTATGACTCTTTTTCAAAAATATAAAAAATACATAAATTAAAAGCACTCTTAGAAGTGCTTTTAATTTAATCTAATACAAGAATCAATATTTGATACTTTTTCACCATATTCAGTATTACTTTTATCCTTGCAGGTTAAGTTGTAATCATATTTATAATCTTTTTCATTTTTATAAATTATAATATCGCCAAGACAAGAAATATCACTTTCTCTAAATTCTTGTTCCTGCTTAAATTTACTAAAAGATAGTAAAAAGCATGTACCTGCTTCATAATTATCAAAAATGCCTTTGTTTTTAAGTGTATATAAATTTAAAGATTTTTCAATTGCTTCTATTTCTGAATCATATAACTTTTGCCCTCTATTATTTATAAGTTTAACAACTGAAGGAACTGTTACTGCCATTATTATTCCAATTATAATAACTACTACTAACATTTCAATTAAAGTAAAACCATTATTTTTTTTCAAAATCATCACATCCTAAGCTAATATAATTTTACTATTACTTTAAAGTAAAGTAAAGAAAAAAGAAAGGACTAGTCCTCTCTTTTACATCATATCTTCAATGCTTTTTTCAACATTCTTAGTCATTTTTTTTCATGTCTTTTTCCATTTTTTTTGCACCCTGTGGATTTATTTTTTTATAAGTACACCAAATACCATAACCACCTAAAGCTGTCAATACTAATGAACCTGCGATTATACTACTTTTTTTCATAATATCACCTCGTAACTTTGAAAATATGATAGTATATTTCTATACCATTAATATTATGATTAAAAACAACTAATACTATACATTTAAAATATTTTCAATAAGCATATTTTTTAATGTAGTTCTTCTTAAATTAACGCTATTATTACTAATAGCCTTTTCTAAAGCCGATATTTCACCAATTAAATAAAGTCTTTTTTTTACTCGTGTTACTCCTGTATATATTAATTTACGATATAACATTTTACTATAACTATTAACGATTGGAATAATAACAACATCAAACTCACTACCTTGACTTTTATGAATGCTAATGGCATAAGCATGTTTAAATTTTTGAAAATTAGCTGGTGTATATTTAACCATATTACCATCAAAATCAATATATATTTCCTTTTTAGTACCATTTTTAATTTCTTTGATAATACCAATATCTCCATTAAATACGTTTTCATCTGGCATATTAGAAAGTTGAATCACCTTATCATTTTCTCTAAATAATACGTCATTAATAATAATGCTTTTGGCATTTTTCTTTTCAGGATTAAAAACATTTTGTAATGATAAATTGATAAAATCAATACCATTTATAGTCTTATACATTGGTGCTAATACTTGTGAATCAATATTTTCTTCTTTTAATACAGTAGCAATTTCTGTAACCTTACTAACAACAGCATCACTAGGTACTGGAATAAAAGATAAATCAATATTTTTATTGAAAATACTATTATCCAAATATCCATCATTTATTTGATAAGCTAAACTGATAATATTAGAATTTTCTTTTTGACGATACAATTTTTTTAACTCAACAACATTTAATGCATTACTCTCAATCATATCTTTCAAAAGCTCACCTGGACCAACACTAGGTAATTGATTATAATCACCAACTAAAACAATTTTAGTATCATATCTAAGACCCTTTAACAATGAATCAAAAAGGTATACATCAACCATACTAAACTCATCAATAATTACAAAATCAACTTTACTTTTATTGTACTCATTTATTCCAAATTTATTACCTTCCTTGTTCCATTTCAAAAATCTATGAATAGTGCATGCTTTTAAATTAGTAGATTCACTAATTCTTTTACTAGCTCTACCTGTTGGTGCTAATAAGGCAATCTTTTCATCTAATTCACTCATTGATAGCTTATTAATATATCGATAAAGTTCACAAATAGCTTTAATGATTGTTGTCTTTCCTGTTCCTGGTCCACCAGTTACAATTAATATATTTTTTAAAAATGATTGTTTTATTGCATTCAATTGTTCTTCATTATAGGTACAATCAAAGTATTTTTCTACTTCCTTTATTGCCGTATCAATATTCTTTATATTAGTATTATTACTAGATCTTACTAAGTATCCACAACGTTTAGCAATGTTAACCTCAGCTTCATACATTTTAGTTAAATAATATCTATCTTCCATTTTAACTATTTTGTTTTCTTTTTCTAATATCTCTAGTGCATCATTAAATTCATCCTCTAACACTTTATAATTTAAAATTTTAATTATATAAAAATATATTTCATCACTAAGCAAATAACTATGTCCGTATAAATTACATACTTCATCTATTGAATATAAAATAGCTGCCTGTATCCTTCTTGTATCATTTTTTTTCAAACCATTTTTTAAAGCAATTGAGTCTATCTTTCTAAAACCTATATCTATAATATCTTCCATCACTAAATAAATATTATCATTTAAAATACTAAGTGCTTTTGCCTTATACTTATTATATATCATTAAACTATCCCTAGTTGAAAAACCAACTTCGTTTAAAGATACTATTACTTTGTAACTTGCTTTATACTCTTTTAAAGTATTATGTAATATATCTATTTGTTTCTTAGTAATTCCCGGTATTAATAATAAATTATTAGGTGTATCTAAAATTATATTTAAAGTATCTTTACCTAGAAAATCAACTATTTTTTGAGCTGTCTTTTCACCTATACCCTTGAATAAACCACTACATAAAAATTCTACAATAGAATCCTTTTCTTCTGGAAGCACCATCTCATAGCTTTCAACTTGAAATTGTAAACCATATTTTTCATGTTCTACTAATTCACCATAAAAAAGATAAGTCTCTTCTTCATTTAATTCATGAAAATACCCTGTAAATGTAATAGTGTGATTTATTAATTTTTCTAATTGTTCTGACTTTGCCTCTTTTATTTTAAACAATCCAATTATGTAACCACTATCGCTTTTAAATATATGTTTTTTAAAAATTCCCTTAATACAATCCACTATACATTCCTCCAAAAAAAATATCCCTAAGGATATTATACAAAAAATATTTTATTATCTTTAATTATTTTGGTTTTTTTCTAAAAAAAGTTTTAAGGCATCATTAACCTCTTCTTCATTTTTTAAGCCAACTAAAAATGTTTCATTATTTTTTTCAATTTCTTTACGTACAAAAAAGTCATTACTATCTATCGCATTAGATAAATAGACATAGTAACCCTTATTAGTTTTTATTTTATCAATAACAATATATTCGCATCCATCATCAAATTTAACACGACTATTATCTATCATTATCGCCTACCGCCTTTTTTATATTCTTCTATTTCTTCCTGAGCAGCTAACTCAATAGCATCTTTCTGTAATGGTGATAAGTTAAATACACCATCAGCTTCTGCTTTTGTTAATTGTGATTTTTCAGGATCATTCCTATCATTTCCCCAAAAATCATAATTTCCATTTTCTTTAAGTGTCTCTTTAGCATCTTTTATATTAGCATAATGTTCAAAATAAGCACCAACATCATACTTTTCATGGTCGTTTTTATAATCTTGATATTCATCATATGATAATTCTTCTTTCGCAAGATTATTTAAAGAAGCCTGATAGCTACTAAGTTGACCAAACTTAATAGCTGCATTAATAGTAACAGCAACCGATGCTATTAATGCTGCTGCCTTTAACAAATTTTTAATAACTATAGTATCTTTTTTTGATACATATGTCTTTCCATTAATTTTTTTCTTTTTAGCATTAATTGATTTACTATATACGTTATTTACACTATTATTCATTTTCTTTTGATTTAACATATCTAAAATTTCTAATTTTAACTCTTCTCTTTCTTCTTGCCTACTTTTATCTACCATACTTACCACCTTTGATTTTAAATATCTAATATAAATTATAACCCATTTATTTAAACTTTAATAGTCTATTTTATATTAAAAAGAAATTTAATCAACTAAACATATGCAATATGGATATTCCACTTTATTTATTTTAACCTTAACTACATCTTCACTATTATATTTTTTAGCAATTTTTACTAATAAATAGTTGCTTGTATGTCCATAACTATATCCATCTTTATACTGTTCTATTAAAACATCAAGCTCACTATTTATAAATTTTTTCATATATTCTTCTTCTAACTGGCAAGATAAATCTATTAACATTCTAGCTCTTTCTTTTTTTACTTTACCATCTACTTGATTAGGAAATTTACTAGCCGGAGTACCCTTTCTAATTGAATAAGGGAAAACATGTATCTTCGAAAATTTCATCTTTTTACAAAAATCATATGATGCCTGAAATAGTTCATCTGTTTCCATAGGAAAGCCAACAATTACATCGGTAGAAATAGAAATATCTGGTCTGATTTTACGAATTTTATTAATTTTTTCTTCAAAATATTTAGTATCATACTTACGATTCATTAATTTAAGTATTTCATCACTACCAGCTTGAAGAGGAATATGTAAATGGTCAACTATAACATTACTACTTTCTATAATAGATAATACTTCATCATTAAGTTCTGTTACTTCAATAGAAGATATTCTTAAACGATATAATCCTTCTATCTTTACAATTTCTCTTAGTAAGGAAGCAAATGAAATATTAAGATCTTTACCATAATTTCCAGTATGAATTCCAGTTAAGACAATTTCTTTATAACCATTTTTTACAAGAGAAGTAATCTCTTCTATAACTGTCTCTTTGTCTTTGCTGCAGCACTTTCCTCTTACATACGGAATAATACAATAACTGCAAAAGTTTTCACAACCATCTTGAATTTTAACAAAAGCTCTAGTTCTTCCTTCAAAAGTTTTAATTTCCATATTCTCAAATTCATTACCTATATCAGAATATAAGGCCTTGATTTGTTTTTTTGTTTTAAAATATTCTTCAACTAAATCAACAATTTTGCTTTTGTTTTTACTTCCTATTAAAACATCTACGCCTTCTATTTGTATATCCTTATTAGCTTCAATAAAGCATCCCATAGCTACAACACAAGAATCAGGATTCTTACGAATAGCCTGATTTATAATTTTTCTACTTTTACTATCACTCTGATTTGTAACCGTACAAGTATTTATAACGTAAACATCACATATATCATCAAAACTGCTAATAGTATAACCTCTATCTTTAAACAAAGACATAACATATTCGCTTTCATATGTATTTACCTTACATCCTAATGTGTAAATTCCAACTTTCATAATACCACCTCAAAGTACTTAAATTATAGCATACATTTAATAAATAAGTCATTCATAATTATAATAAAAATAAAAGATACTATTTTTAATATAAAACTTCTAATAAAAGAAAGTTTTATATTAGCTAGTATCATTTTTAAAAAATAACAGTTATATACTCTATTAGTTAATTATAATATAACACAAATCTACAGAACAAAAGAAAGACTTTGATGTCATCCTTAATCTTAATGAATTATTCCTTTAACTTGATCATCATCTTTTTGTGATTCTTTCATATCAATATAGTATAGTGTCCTTGCGGTTTTACTTAACCATTCTTTTTCTTCATTGTACACACTTGCAATAGAAACAGCTGCATTAATAGCTTTTTCTTCTGGTGAAATATCTGCTTTTTTAATGCTTAGCCATTTTAATCCAACATCTGCCATTATTGCTAATGCTTGAAAATCTAGTGAAGTAATTGTAGAAAAATTATTAGAACATCCTTCATGTGTTAATCCTAAAGATGCCATTACTTCCTGATTTCTTTCAAACCAATCAGCAAGAGGCTGATATAGATTGATTATTGGCTCCAACTTTTGATCAAAATTAGTATTTAATTTCATAAAATAGTATCTCCTTTTTTTGCGCATATAATAACATAAAAATTAAAATATATCAAGAAATTTTTATTTTTGTTCTTACTTAATAAAAAGAGTTGATATTATCATTTTTAGAAAATATATAATAGTTAACTAATTATAATATAACACAAATCTAAATAAAAAAAAGAAAGACTTTGTCGTCATTCTTATCTTAATGAATTATTCCTTTAACTTGGTCATCATCTTTTTGTGATTCTTTTACATCAATATAGTACAGTGTCTTTGCAGTATCACTTAACCATTCTTTCATTTCGTTATAAACACTTGCCATAGAAACTGCTGCATTAATAGCTTTTTCTTCTGGTGTAATATTAGGAGCCTCCAACCAAGTTAACCCAGCATCTGCCATCTTTGCTAATGTTCGTAAATCTATTGAACCTTGAACATTTTCAGAACATCCTTCATGTATTAATTCAAAATATGCCATCACTTCTTGATTTCTTTCAAACCAATCAGCAAGAGGTTGATACAGATTAATTGTTGGTTCTAATTTTTCGTCAAAATTAATATTCAATTTCATAAAATAACATCTCCTTTTATGTGCATATAATAACATAAAAATTAAAATGCATCAAGAAATTTTTATTTTTGTTCCTACTTAATAAAAAAATTGCTTTAAACTGTTGAATAGAGAAACCACACTATTTATTAATTTCAAAATATTATTGTATTTATTCCTATTTTTATAACAAAACTAATGTTTTGAAAGTAGCAAAGGACTATTTTTGTCAATTATTTCTTACTGGTCATAAAAAAAGAAAATACAAAGTATTATATTTTCTTTTTAATTAACATCAAATTTTCATATTTCTTAAAATCTACTCTTGCTGAATGATAACTTTTATTTTTATATTTATTTCATTAGTCGTTTTATCTTTGCACAAGCTTTTAAAAATTGTTATAAACAAAAATCAAAAAGGACATAGCATAACTATCTATATTAACCTCTTATATTCTTACTTTTATTTAATCTTCTTTGCAATCTTAATTGTTCCACTTCTTTTTTTCTAACTTCATCTTGATCAACTTGGCTTGCTAAAGCATTTACCATTCTTTGATGTAATGCTGTTTCTTCTGATGTATATTTAGTAATACAATCATTATGACGTGTTTTAAGCATTTCTCCAACTGAAACTGTATCCATTTTTTCACTTTGACTTGCTCTAGAGAAATATCCTATATAACATATCAAATCTTTAGAACCACCAGCTTTAATATATTCAATAATAAAACTTCTTAATCCTGGATCAGAATAATCAACTCCATA
>CAKOXL010000036.1 GCA_934130105.1 uncultured Bacilli bacterium
AAGGTTTCTGAGCGTTATAATTTCTTAGATGGTCAGAAGAAGGATTTATTAGAAGCAAAGGATACATTACTTGAAATTATATCGGAAATGGACGAAGTTATGAAAGAAGAATTCTTAAAGACTTTTAAACAGATTCAGGTAGAATTTGAAGGTGTATTTAAGCAGTTATTTGGTGGTGGACGAGCATCATTAAAATTAACTGACCCTGATAATATTTTAGAAACCGGTGTTGAAATTATAGCATCTCCTCCAGGTAAAAAGCTAACCACTATTAGTTTATTATCTGGTGGTGAAAAGACTTTAACAGCGATTAGTTTATTATTCGCAATATTAAATGTTAGACCAATTCCATTCTGTATTTTTGATGAAGTAGAAGCTGCACTTGATGAAGCTAACGTAGATAATTTTGGTAAATACTTAGATCATTACAAAACTAAAACACAATTTTTATTAATTACTCATAAGAAGAAAACAATGGAATATGCAAATACTTTATATGGTATTACGATGCAAGAATCCGGAGTTAGTAAATTAGTTAGCGTTAAACTTGAAAATAGATAAACGTATACATAAAATTTACTACTTGACATATACTATAATTAGGAATATAATTTTTTCAATGACTTGGAAAAAGAGGAGTAATATTGTTTCATTTTATAAAGCGAGTTAGGTATGGTGTAAGCTAACATAAAAAGCAATATGAAGAACACTTTGGAGTTGCTTATGTGAACTTAAGTAATGTAAGCCGGTTGTAAACCGTTATTTATTTACTAGATTTTGTTAGAAATCAAAAGGGATCATGATTTTATTTTATGATAAATTGGGTGGCACCGCGGAAGGCTAGTTTCGTCCCATACGTATCTTTTTACGTGTGGATGCGACTAGTCTTTTATTTTATAGAAAAGAGGAATTTATATGGATTCAGTGACCTTACCCAATTATGACTAATGAGTATTTAAGTTTAATTTCTAAAACAAAGTTATACCCAATGGAGTTTCAAGAAAAAATAAAAAAAATTAAAGTTGGTCAAGATTTTTGCCATGAACTTGATGAAAGTGGTATTTCATATTCGTGGTGTATTAGACATCCTGAGGTAGTAGGATGTAGTGAGTCTAGAAATTATTATCAAAGATATCAAGAATATTTAGGTAGTGATTATAGTATTTGCAAACATTTGGTTGTTCATGAGAGAAAAGGCTTAAAAAGAAACTTTTTAATTATAGTAGATGATGAAAAAAGTGTTGATTTAAAAGCTTTAAAGGAACAACTTGATTGTAGCAAGCTTGAATTTGTTGATAGTGATGCACTTTGTGATTTGCTTTCTACGGTACCTGGCAATGTTTCACTTTTTAATATTAAATTTGATACTGATAATAGAGTTAATTTGATTATTGATAGTGAGCTTCTTGATAAAAGTTTATTAGCTTTTCACCCACTTTATAATGGTATGAGCTTATTTTTAACTCCTAATGATGCTTTTAAGTTTTTGGATACAATTGATAGATGTGCAACTGTTATTGATGTTCCAAGTAAAAAAGAATATGTATTAGAAAAAGTTATGTAACAATTAATTTATAGTAAGGAAGGTAATAATAATGATTGATTTAAGAAAATTATATAAAGATTTAGATGAATATGTTGATAAAGAAATTGAATTAAAGGGATGGATTAGGGGACATCGTAAACAAAAAGATTTTGGTTTTATTGATTTTTCTGATGGAACTTGTTTTAAACATATGCAAATTGTTTATGATAAAGATACAACTGACTTTACAGCTATTCAACAACTAAAGTATGGAAGTGCAATTTGTGTTGTTGGTAAGTTAGTTAAGTCTCAAGGCTCTTTACAAGATTATGAAGTAAAAGCAGAAAAAATCACATTAGAAGGTGATTGTAGTGATGATTATCCACTTCAACCTAAACAACATTCAAGAGAATTTTTAAGAGAGATTGGTTATTTAAGACCACGTGCTAACTTATTTCAAGCTGTATTTCGTGTTAGAAGTTTAGCAGCAATGGCAATTCATACTTATTTCCAAGAAAAAGGCTTCGTTTATTTACATGCTCCACTTATTACAGCAAGTGATTGTGAAGGAGCAGGTGAGATGTTTCAAGTAACGACACTTGATTTAGAAAAGGTTGCATCAACTGGAAAGGTTGATTATAGTAAGGACTTTTTTGGTAAACATACAGCTTTAACAGTATCAGGACAATTGCAGGGTGAAACTTTCGCAATGGCATTTAAAAATATTTATACTTTTGGTCCAACATTTAGAGCTGAAAATTCTAATACTAAGACTCATGCAAGTGAATTTTGGATGATAGAACCAGAAATGGCTTTTTGTGATTTGAATGGTTTAATGGATATAGAAGAAGATATGCTTAAGTTTGTGGTTAGTTATGTATTAGAACATGCTAAAGATGAAATGGTATTTTTTGATAAATTTGTTGAAAAAGGTTTAATTGATAAATTAACTAAGCTTGTAAATAGTAAATTTACAAGAATTACACATGAAGATGCTATTACTATTTTGAAGAAAGCTGATGTAAAATGGGAATTTACTCCTGAATATGGTGAAGATATTGCTAAAGAACATGAAAAGTATATTACTGAATATTTTGATGGACCAGTATTTATTACTGATTGGCCAAAGGATATTAAAGCTTTCTATATGAAACAAAATGCTGATGGTAAAACAGTAGCTGCTGTTGATTTAGAGGTTCCTGGTGCAGGTGAGTTGATGGGTGGCTCTCAAAGGGAAGAAGATTACGATAAATTAATAGCTAGAATGAAAGATATGAATGTTCCTACTGATGATATGCAATGGTATTTAAATTTGAGAAAATTTGGTGGTTGTGTTCATAGTGGCTTTGGTATGGGATTTGAACGCTTACTTATTTATTTAACTGGTGTTGAAAATATTCGTGATGTAATTCCTTATCCTAGAACTCCAGGTAATTGTGATTTTTAAGAGTTATTTAAAACAAAGAGTATTTACTAATATTCTTTGTTTTAATTTTTTATAAAAATATGTTTTGTTTTTAAATTTAAGTTAGAAAATAGAAATTCATAAAAATTTAAAAAAAGTATTGCAAAAGTTAAAAATGTATTATATAATGAAATAGCTTTATGTAATTGTGCCTGATTAGCTCAGCTGGTAGAGCACTCGGCTGTTAACCGATAGGTCGTAGGTCCGAGTCCTACATCAGGCGCCATTTATTTGTTTTGTTGTTGTGCCTGATTAGCTCAGTTGGTAGAGCACTCGGCTGTTAACCGATAGGTCGTAGGTCCGAGTCCTACATCAGGCGCCATCTGGCCAGTTGGTGAAGTGGCTTAACACACCGCCCTTTCACGGCGGCATTCACGGGTCCGAATCCCGTACTGGTCACCATATAGTTAATTACCCTTGCATAGCAGGGGTTTTATTTTGTCTTAATTTTGATAACTTTTTATTATCATTTACTAAAATTTTTGTTAAAATAGTAATAGATGATAGGAGGGGTATTATGTATAATGATTATCCAACTATATATGAAAGTGTAATAAATCAGAATTTAATATATATAATTATTCTTATAACAATTTGTTTAATATTACTTATTATTTCTTTTATTTCATTATCAAAAGTATTTAAAAAAGCTAATCGTTCTGGTATATCAGCTATTATTCCAATTTATAATTTGATTGTTTTATTAGAAATCACCAATTATCCAAAATGGTATCTTGTGCTGTTATTAATTCCAGGTGTTAATATAGTTATATATTTTATTATTATATTTAAACTTGCTAAATTGTTTAAAAAAAGTAATGCTTTTGCTTTAGGCATTATATTCTTACCGTTTATATTTTTAACTATTTTAGCCTTTAATGATAGTGAGTATATTGGAATTAATTTAGTAGCAATGGAAGGTAAAGATCCAGTTGTTAATATTCCGGTTATCGATTCTAATGAAGTTGAAAGTACACCTACTGTAAATGATAGCTATGATGATTCTATTAAAAATGTTAATATCTCCATAGGTGGTGGAGTTTATCAGAGAAACTATACTAATAATTTGTTGCAAGTTGATGAAAAACAGGCAATTTATAATGATAATAAAAATGTTAACGATTCCAATAAAAGAGAAAATATTATATCTACCCCAACATTTATTTCACCAGTTTCTATTAAAGAAGATGTAGTTACTAGTCCTATGAATCAAAATCAGTCAAATCAAGATCAGTCATTTATTAAATTTCCAGATCCAGTTACTACTAATGATAATTCAAAAGTAAATATGGTTAATAACAGTATTAGTAATGATTATATTAAAATGCCAAATGAGATACCAAGTAATGTACAAAATAATGTGTTAAATATTACTAATACTCAAGAACAATCTAATAATACTAACTTTAATAGTGTTAACCGTTCTAATAGTGACTATATTTCTTGCCCTAAGTGTGGCGCTAGAATTAAAAGTGATGCTAAAGTCTGTTTCTTATGTGGTAGGCGACTAGATTAAATTAAAAAAAATAATTAGTAATTGTTGACATTATTTCAATATTACTGTATTATTATAAATACGGAAGCAAGAGTGTTATTACCGTATATGGAGACATACTCAAGAGGCTGAAGAGGCGCCCCTGCTAAGGGTGTAGAGCGGGCAACTGCTGCGAGAGTTCAAATCTCTCTGTCTCCGCCATATATGAAATGATCCTTATTTTATAAGGAAATAATTATAAAAAAGAGCATTTGTTACAATTTAGGTTGTATAGATGCTCTTTTGTTTTATAAAAAAGTTGCTTGCTTTTTTAATTATTTTATATATAATTTAATTATAGGGTGATGAAGTTGTGCTAAATAATAAGGGATTTGCGGTATCAATAATTTTATATTCTATATCAGCTGTTATTGTACTTATTTTGGCATTATTATTATCAATAAATGCTTCTAATGTTAGAAATACCGGTAAAATGGCTGATGAAATAAAGAAAGAGATAAGTGGATTATAGTTTGATTCACTTATTTTTGTATAAAAATATCTTTAACTGTTCATAATTATCTTGAAAGGAGATAATTATGGCACGTCACAAAGTAGAAATTAGTGGCGTGAATACTGCGGATATTAAAGTTTTAACTAGTGAAGAAAATGATGAGTTATTTAGAAAATTAAAAGATGGTGATACTTTTGCCAGAGAAGATCTTATTAATGGTAATTTAAAATTGGTTTTAAGTATTATTAAAAAGTTTAATCATCGTAATGAAAATCTTGATGATTTATTTCAGGTTGGTTGTATTGGTTTATGCAAGGCTATTGATAATTTTGATCTTAGTCATGGTGTTAAACTATCAACCTATGCTGTTCCTATGATTTTGGGTGAAGTTAAACGTTACTTAAGAGATAATAGTAGTTTAAGAATAAGTCGTTCTGTTAAAGATTTAGCATACAATACATTAAAAACAAAAGAAGAAATGATGAAAAAATTTGATCGAGAAGTTACAATGGAAGAGATTGCTAAAGAGCTTGGTGTTGACTATTTTGATGTAATAGCAGCACAAGATGCTATGAAAAGTCCAGTTAGTATTTTTGAACCTATTTATAGTGATGGCGGCGATACAATTTATTTATATGATCAAATAGAAGATAAAAGTCTAAAAGAAAAAGATATGGATGTTAATTTAGCAGTTTGTGATGCAATTGATGATTTAAATAAAAGAGAAAGATATATTATAGATCAAAGATATGTTGTTGGTAAAACACAGATGGAAATAGCTAATGAACTTGGTATTAGTCAAGCACAAATTTCTAGACTTGAAAAAAGTGCGATTAATACACTAAAGAAAGTATTAAAGTAAATTAAAAAGTAAGATTAAAGACATTATATATGTCTTTTTTTCATATAATTTTTTAGGTGGTAATATGAGATTATCAGATTTACAGAATAAAGATATCGTTAATGTTAATGATGGGAAAAATATTGGTAGTATTATAGATGTAAAAATAGATGAAAATAGTGGAAATATTGTTTCTTTTATTATTGAACCAAACAAGAATTTCTTTAAATTTTTTAATAGAGGTGCCGATACTGAAATAAATTGGCATAGTATTACTAAAATAGGTGAAGACGTAATCTTAGTTAAAATTGGTTTATAGATTTAATTAGAATTATATTATTTATAGTTAGTCATAATTATGTTAAAATAATTATGGAGTGGTACTATGAAAAAAGAACTTTTATCACCAGCAGGTGATTTTTTAACGTTAAAACAAGCTATTCACAATGGGTGTGATGCAGTATATTTAGGTGGGAAAAAGTTTGGAGCTAGAAAGTTTGCTTCTAATTTTGATGATATGGAAATGATTGATGCTATTAAATACTGTCATTTATATGGTGTTAAGATTTATGTTACTGTAAATACGGTTATTTATGATAGTGAGGTTCAGTCATTTTTGGATTATGTTACATTTTTACATCAAAATGGAGTTGATGCCGTTATAATGCAAGATTTAGGAATGATTTCGCTTGTTAGAAAGGTATTACCTGATCTTGATGTTCATGCATCTACTCAAATAAATACGCACAATTTGGAGCAAATTAAATTTTTGGAGAATTTAGGTGTTAAAAGAGTTGTTTTAGCTAGAGAACTAAGTTTAGATGAGATAAAAAAACTAGATACTAATTTAGAAATAGAAGTATTTATTCATGGTGCTTTATGTGTATGTTATTCAGGAGAATGTTTATTTAGTAGTCTTCTTTTAAATAGGAGTGGTAATAGAGGTGAGTGTGCAGGAATTTGTAGGTTACCTTTTACATTATTGGAAGACTCTAAGGAAGTTAAAACGGATGGTAAATATTTGCTTAGTACGAAAGAGTTAAATACTACTAGTCATATAAGAGAACTTTTAGATAGTAATATTACCTCTTTTAAGATAGAGGGAAGAATGAAAAGTTCAACTACTATTGGTTTTATTACTAAACTTTATCGTATGTTAATAGATCATTATGAAAAAAATGAAGAGGTAGTTCTTACTTTGCAGGAACAAGAAGAACTTATGCTTTTATTTAACCGTGGTTTTACGGATGGATATTTATTTAATAAAAGTGGAAGTAGTTTAATGAATATTTCATCACCTAATCATATAGGAATAGAAATTGGTAAAGTTATTGATGTTAATAAAAAAAGAATTAAAATAAAATTAGATAAAGATCTTAATCAAGGTGATGGTATTAGATTTAAAGAAGAAAATGTTGGCATGATGGTAAATTTTATTTATGACAAAAATGATAAGTTTATAGCTAGGGCTTGTAAGTCATCAATTATTGAACTTGATAATAAAATAGGCCTAACTAAGAAGTGCATAGTTTTAAAAACTATTGATAGTTTATTGATAAAACGGCTAGAAAACTATGAAGAAAAGAAGATTAAGATTTCTATGAAAGCTTGTGCACATCTTGGTGGTTCATTTAAACTTACTGTAACTGATGGTATAAACGTAGTTGAAGTTATGGATGATATTATTAGTAAAGCAGTTAAGGGTGGTACTAGTAGTGAAAGGATAAAAGAACAACTTGAGAAATTAGGAGATACACCATTTATATTGACTGATATTTCTTTAGATATTTCACCAGATATTTTTGTTCCTATATCTAAAATTAATGAACTTCGTAGAAAAGCTATTTCTGAACTTAAAGATATTAGAGAAAATAGTAGAAAAAAGGTAATTATTAAAAGAGAAGAGAAACTTGAAAAAAAGATTATTAATTGTAAACCTGAAATAGTTGCATTAGTTAGAAATGAAGATGAGCTATTAGCATGTTTAGAGGAAAGTGTTGATTTAGTATATATTACTGATTATTTATTATATAAAAAATATAGTAATTTAGATAATGTTTATCTTACACTTCCTAGAGTAATAAGTAGTTATAAAGATTATGAAAATAAGAAATTGCTTGTTAATGATATTGGTTCTATCTATAAATATGCAAATAATAATTATTTAACAGCTAATTATTATTTAAATATTACCAATTCTTATTTAGTTAATTTATTTAGAAATCTTAATGTTAAAAATATATGTTTATCTGTTGAAGCTAAGAAAGAAGATGTATCTAGCATAATATCAAAAGTTGGTAACTATGGTATTGAGGTACTAGTTTATGGTAGAGTTGAAGTTATGATTATGAAATACTGTCCGTTAAAGATGCTTATTAATAAAGATAATGATAAGTGTTGTGTATGTAGAAATGGTAAAACTTATCATTTAAAAGATCGTAATGGTGCAGTTTATCCTTTAATTCAAGAAAATGAATTAACGCATATTTTTAATTATGATTGTGTAAATTTATTGGATGATTTGGATGATTTTAAGAAAATGGGACTTACTAGATATCGTTTAGATTTTTTTGATGAGAGTTATGAAGATGTTAAGAAATTACTTAGAAAAATTAAAAACGTTCTTCAATAAGTTGTTAATTTATGTTAGAATTAATATAAGGATTGGTGAATAAGATGAAAGAAAAAAACAAGATATCAATTGGTAATTATTTTAAAGTTTTTGCGGTATCTTTGGTAGTAATATTTGTTTCTTTTTTACTTCGTAGTTGGTATATTAATGATCGCAATTATGAATTAAATATTCCCGTTATAACTAAAACTTTATTAAGTGAAATTAATACAGAAGAAGTTTATAATTATGTTCATGAAAATGAAGATACTATTTTATATTTGGGTGTAGCTAATGACATTGATTGTAGAAATTTTGAGAAAGAGTTTAATAAGGTTATTAAGGAAAGATATTTAGAGGATACTATTACTTACTTAAATCTTACTAAAGAAGTAAATAGAAGTAAATTTATAGATGATTTTAATAATTTTTACAATATTAATTTATCTGGTTATCCTAGCATAGTAATTTTTAAAGATGGGGAGGTAAAGGCAACACTTGATATAGAATCTGATTTTGATATTAATAAAGTTATTCTCTTTTTAGATGAAAATAGTGTTGTTTCAAATAGTTTATGATAAATATTGTTTTATTTGAACCTGAGATACCACAAAATACGGGTAATATTATGCGTACTTGTGTTGCAACAGGTAGTAAATTACATCTTATTAAGCCACTTGGTTTTGTACTTGATGATGCCCATTTGAAAAGAAGTGGCGTAAATTATATCGATAAACTTGAATATGAAGTTTATGAAAATTTTGATGATTTTAAAAATAAAAATCATGGTGACTTTTATTATTTTACTAGATATGGGCATAAGCCACATACTAGTTTTGATTATTCTGATTCTACTAGAAATATTTATTTGATTTTTGGTAAAGAATCTACTGGCATTCCTAAAGAAATTTTAAAAAATGATTTAAGTCATTGTATGAGGATACCAATGACAGCTAATGTTAGAGCATTAAATCTATCTAATTGTGTAGCCATTTGTACATACGAAGTGTTAAGACAACAAAATTATAATGATTTATTAAGAGATGAACCTTTAGATGATATGCATAAGGGTAGCGATTATCTTGAAAGATAAGTTAATTTATAAAAAGATTGGGAAAAGTTTTTAGTAACTTTTCTTTTTTTGTATATAAGGAAAGTGCGTTTGGATTGGTATTAAATAGAAACTTGCTAATAAAAATCAACAGTTTTTAATAACATTTTTAAATTTTTATTTTTAAATAT
>CAKOXL010000037.1 GCA_934130105.1 uncultured Bacilli bacterium
TCTTTTATTATTTTACGAATTTGTTTAACATTATCTTCTCCATAGATATGAGAGTACTCCATTAACTCTTTTCTACAGCGATCCTTTTTCATCAAGCTAATTCTTTCCAAAGTAAAACCAAAATGTTCTTCACGATAACTATTTATTAAATCACTAATACAATAATTATCAATAGCTATTCTTAAAGCTTCATCAAAATTTCTACCATTAATTTCTAACTCTTTAGCAATATAATTAGTCACAAGAGAAAAATTTTTATCAACTGCATTATAATAACCAAGTGTAGGAATCAAAATATGACAGATACCACTAACATCAAGGTTCTCTATACAATCTAAATAAGAACTAAAATTTGTAAGAGACTCAGTTTTTAAAATTCCATAATTATCTCTATGATAAATGCCATCTATTCTATCATCTTCAAAATTATATTTCTGCATTAAAATTTCCAATGACTCACAAGTTATTTCTCGATGTTCTCTCATATACTTTACAAACATAGCTTCCCTATACTTAATAGCTTCATCATTCTTATGTTTTTTTAGATACTCTCTAATATCTTGTTCAGTAATTTCACATTTTATATTTTCCATAAATCCCCCTAAAACAAAATCATGCCATAATAAATTAAAAACATTATTAATAATATTATGCCCTCATGCCTTCTTATTTTATAATCATTTACTGCGAATGCAAACAAACTAAGCGCTGATGCAAGTAAAAAAACTAAATCAACATAATTAAATGTTCCTACTGAAATTCCACCAAATATAGCAATAGGAAGTCCAAGTACAATACCTATATTAAATATATTACTTCCTACTACATTACCAATAGCTATATCATATTCACCCTTTTTAGTAGCAACTATACTAGTTACAAGTTCAGGTAAAGATGTTCCAAGTGCTATAATCGTAAGTCCTATAATTCTTTCACTAATACCAACTGTTTTAGCAATATATGTAGCACTATTAACAACAAAATTACTACCAACTATAATGGCTATTACTCCACCAACTGTATAAATAATAGATTTTAAAAGTGGATAAACAGCATCTATTTTACTATCACTATCATCAGTTTTATTTTTCATCATTGAGATCAAATAATAAATAAATACTAAGAAAAATAGTAAAATCGTAATACCATCACCTCTATCTAGAAGATTGGTTTGATTACTAAGTAATTTATCACTCATCAACACCACTAGTAAACTAGTAAGTAGTAAAGTAATAGGCAACTCTTTTTTTACAGTATCACTCTTAACAACTAAATCATGTACTAGACTACTACATCCTAATATTAATAATATATTTAAAATATTACTTCCCACTACATTACCAATAACGATTTCACCACTACCAGATAACATAGACTGAACACTAACAGCAAATTCTGGAAGACTAGTACCAAATGCTACAATAGTAAGCCCAATAAGCATTTTTGATATCTTAAAATTTTTAGCTAAATTACTTGCACCATCAACAAAAAAGTCAGCTCCCTTAATAAGGATAATAAAACCAACTACTAATAGTATAACTTTTAATATCATAAAATCCTCCTCAAAAAATAAAAAAAGATCATTCGCATAAGGACGAATGATCGCGGTACCACCTTAATTTATAGTATAACTATACACTTAAAACTTTTAACGGGGTTACCGACTTTATCTTATCCATAAAGCACAAACTTAAAAGTGATCTAAATAATAATCAATAATTTCTCTTTCACCAAACAAGAAACTCTCTATATATTAATAATTATTCCGTCTTTCGCACTTGTTTTAATTCAATAGATAACATACCACAAATATTTACAAAAAACAATATTTTTGTAAAAATAATCATAATTCATTAAAATACCTTTTATAATCATCATTTTTTAACAAAAGTACTTCATGTTTTCCTGATGCCATTACTTGACCCTTTTCCATATATACAACTTGATCTGCTTCTTCAATAACATGTTTTTCTTTTGAAATAATCACAACACTATGTTTTCCTTTAGTCTTTCTAAAATATTCCATAAGTTGAAGATCAACTTCTTTAGGAAAAGCATTTAAAGTTTCATCAAACAATAATACTTTAGGATTTTTTAATATAACACGGGCAATGGATAATAAATATTTAACATCATTAGTAACATTTGATGCTGATTCTGAAATAACCGTATCATATCCATTTTGAAGCTTCATTATATCATCATGAACCCCAATCTCTTTACACACTTCTACTATTTTTTCAAAATCAGGTTCTAATACTTCTAAATTATCACGTATAGACATATGAAAGAAAATAGGATTTTTTCTAACTGCTGCAACACTTGAAAAATAAACTCCATCAGCATAATCATTTATATCAACCTTATCAATTTTAATAGTACCTTCATGTTGTTTGTTTAATTTTAATAACAAATCAATTATACCCGTTTTACCACTTCCAGTAGGACCAGTAACAACCGTTATATTATGGCTATTTATATGAAGAGTGAAATGATTTAAAATAGGATCATTACGATTACCATATATAATATCATTAAAATCAACAACACCTTTACCTATCGTTTTAGAGTTCTCATTAATAATATCATCATGTGAAAATTCTTTTAGTTTAAATAATCTTTTCTTAGCAACACTAGAATTTTGCCACAAATTATTAAAATCCAATAATCCTGTAAAATTAGATGTTAGTTTTTCAAAATAACTATATACAAGTAAAATAACTGCAAGTGACATTTGGTTATTATGAGCTAAATAAAAACCATAAAATAAAAATAATATTTTTGAAACATCAACTATTGCCAAAGCACTATATTTAACAACTACTTTAAAAAAGCCATATTTAGTATGCCAATTTAAATACGTTTCATAGTTTTTTTGTATTCTATTACTGATGGAATGAAATAAACGAAAGCCCTTTACTTCTTTCATTCCCAAGAAATATTCTTGCAATACTCCAAGTCTTTGATCATGAGTAGTTTTATCTTGAATATTAATTTGATTTACTTTTTCATTTCCAAAATATAATGCAACTACAACAATTATTGAGATAACAAGTGCTAAAAAGAAAACCCCACTATTAACAGATAAAAAATAATAAAATATAAATACTAACTCAATAACTCTAGCTACTGCCATAGGAATTGATGCATAGCAATCAGCTACAGAATTAATATCACTAGTCATGATACTATTGTACTCACCTAATGTTATGCGTGACAAACTATAAATAGAATTTTTTTCAGTAAAATTAAGTTCAATTTTTGTAAGTTCTAAATATAATTTATGATAAAGTTTCTCATAGGCAAAATCATTAATTATTTCAGATAGATAATATAAAATTGTAAAAATCAATAAAAATGTAACAAGTAAAAAAGCTTTATTTATATTACCATCTGTTATTTCTTCAACAGCATAACTATAAAAAAAGGGAATAACCAACAATACAGCTCTTAAAGCACATGATACTAAAAATTTCATAGCATATAAAAACTTGCATTTTTTATTAACACTTTCTAATTCTTTTTTCAAGAAAAACACTCTCCTACCAACAAAGAAAAAAATAAGAACAAACTAGTTGTTTATTCTTCTATTTCTAGTAATTCAATCTCTTCAACAACCTCTAACTGCTGTTCTACAATTTTTTTCAATCTATTTTTTAATATTCTTAGATTTTTTTCTGCATTTTGGGTTTTAATCTCAATTTTTTCATTTCTTATCAAGGCATCATTTACAATTCTATTAGCATTACAATAAGCATCATCTAAAATGTTTTTTGCTTCAAATTGGGCATTTTTACGTATACTTTCACCCATTTCTTGAACATTACTAAGCGATAAATTTAGACTTCTTTCAATATCTTGATAATGAACAATTTCTGCTTTTAATGATTTAATTTCTAATTGTTGCTTTTCTATTTTTGAAACCAGTTTTTCAGTTTGAATAATAACATCATTTAATAAAGCATTTACTTCATTACGATTATAGCCATTAAATTCTCTATTAAATTTTTTCATAAGCCACCTCAACCAAAAAACCAACTTAAAATATAAAAAGATAGTTATTTACTACCAGTTAAATTCATCCTCTTCTTTATTATCTTTTTTACTACCTTGCTTACTGTCATCAGTAATTTTTCCTTCTATATTTACATTATTAGGAGCACATAAAAAGATACCCCCACCTAATTTTTGCAAACTACCATTCATTGCATACAAACTACCAGTTAAAAAGTCAACTATTCTCTTTGCCTGATCTGGAGTTACTCTCTTTAAATTAACAACAACTGTATTTCTTTTCTTTAAATAATCTGTAATTTGGGTACTTTCAGAATAAGCACGTGGTTCAAATAAAATCATTTTATTACTAAAAGCTTCACTATTAGCAATTGCTTCTTCTTTAGAAACAGAATAAAATGCTTCTTCTTTTTCTTCTGAATCAACTTGATGCTCTTCTTCCACCCCAAAAAATTTCTTCATACCATCAAATGCCATACCTTATCCTCCATATTCTTAATCTATAAGTAATTGTAACATATAAATAAAAAAAATAAAATAGTTTTATAAAAATTTACTATGGCATAAAACGATAATTTTTTATCACTACATAAAAAAATTATTAGATTACTCTAACAATTCTTTAGCACTTTTTAAATATAGAAAAACATAAATAATTAAACTGTAAAATACTTAGTTATTCATGTAATTAATCACATATTCCATTCTTTTTTCTTTGCTTTTTCCAACTATAATTAGCTAATAAAGCATAAAGTCTCTTACCAATAGGATGAATTCTAGTTGTTAACTCGCAAAAATCTAAATTATTGATAGCTTTTTTTAATCTTTTAACCTTTCTTAGATAATCATAAGAAATAAGTTTATATAGTTTATTCTGACTACACTGTCCTATAATACTACCCGAACCAATTTTTAACGATCCCATATAAGTGGCACCCATATTATCACAAAAATTTTTCATTATTTCGACACTTATATCATTTTGTTCTGCTTCAAGAAAACCACAATTACATATAACATATATTTTGATATTATCTAATTTAATATTATTACTATCTAAATATTCCATATACTCAATAAGTTTAGAAGGAGGACTATCTACATAAAGTGGATAACAAAAAATAATACTATTTACACCAGCAATATCTATATTAATAAAATCTTCTTTGTACAAATATATAACTTTATCACTATCATTTTTTAAATTACTAATAATACTTTCAGTTGCACTTTTTTTTAACTTAGGACTGCAATTTATATATAAATTCATACAATATCCCCCAAAATATTAATATCATCTAAAAATATAACTTCTGGTGTTTCAGTATTAAGATTTAACTGATTTCTTTTAATAAGTTTTATCATTAAATCCTCATCATTCTTAGTCTTTTTACCATAAACATATATCTTAAATTTTATCTTATTACCATTACTTAGTTTATGATGAATCTCACCATTTCTAATAGTAAAGTATGGTTCTACAAAGCTTATACTCCTTTCAAGTATTTGTTTTACTTTATAACTATAACAGCCGTTAACACATTTAGTAATTATTATTAGTTCCGAACTATCAAATAATCTCTTTCCATTTTCTTTAATTAAATCATTGCAAATACAACAAAAAGGTGTTTTAACCCAACAAGAAAAACACCCAACACAACTTTTGTTATTAATATTATTAACAACAAAATCATCACTACGCAAATTAATAAAATCTAAATTTTCTAAATCATGTATAATTGTTCTCATACTAAATTATATTAATTTAGAAAAATTTAATACCACAAATTATAATATATCTACTTCTTCTTTATATTTTGAAAGATATAAATCTGTTTCTTTATTATCATTAACTACATCATCAAATTTTGGCAAATCATCAATTGTAGCAAGACCAAAATAATCCAAAAATTCACTAGTTGTCTTATATAAAATAGGTCTTCCAACGACATCACTTCTACCAACTTCTTTTAAAAAGCCTTTAGCAACAAGTTTACGAATCATTTGACTACTACTAACACCACGAATTTCATCAACTTGAATTCTAGTAATTGGTTGGTTATAGGCAATAATTGCTAATGTTTCTAAAGCGGCTTGTGATAAAACATTACTTTCTGGATTTTCAATTAATTTTTGATAATATTCACGATGTTCTTTTTTGGTAGTTAGTTTAAAGGTATCTCCTAAAAAGCTAATACGAATGCCACTATCATCTGACTCATATTTTTCTTTTAAACGACTAATTAATTCCTTTGATTCATCTATCGTAATATCTAATATTTCCATCATCTGATTAATCGTAAGTCCATCTTCTCCCACTACAAAAAGTAATCCCTCTAATACTGCTAACTTATTCATAAATTCACCGCCTCGCAAATAATATTATCAAAATTATTTTCTTGATAAATCGTAAGTTCCTGTTTCTTAGCCATCTCTAAAACAGCTAAAAAAGTAACTACAATATATTCTTTTGTAACAACATCAAATAGTTCAAAAAAGTTGACTTTTTTCTTATCTTTCAAAATAAAACGAATGCTATTTCTTCTTTCTTCCACTGTAATTTCTTTTTTAGTTACCGTTGTTGATAAAGGTTTTTCTAGTTCTTTTCTTTTTAAAAATTTTTCAAATGCCTTCATTAAATCTTCTAAAGTAACATCACTTGTAATTACAGTATCATCATTTGCATATTCCTTCAAACTTTCTGGTGCCTTGGTATAAAATTCATGTCTAACTTCTTCTAGTTCTTTAAAACTTTCAGTCATATCTTTATATTTTTGATATTCAACTAGTTTTTGAATTAACTGTTCCCTAGGGTCAATTTCTTCCTCTTCCTCATCTTTATATCTTGGCAGTAACATTTTAGATTTCATTTCCATAAGTTCACTAGCCATCACTAAATATTCACTAGCTACATTTAAGTTTAACTCTTGCATACTTTTAATATAATTTAAATATTGGTCAGTAATATCTACTATTTTGATATCCCAAATATCCACTTTTGACTCTTTAATTAAATGAAGAAGTAAATCAAGTGGTCCCTCAAAAGCATCTATTTTTACTTCATATTCCACGTTATCACCATATTTCCATAGTAATTATAACATAAAAACAAGTACTATCAAAATAAAAATACCAACAAACAATATATTTAATCTAAACATTATGTTAAAATATTATCAGGTGATTTATTAATGAAAAAATTTACGATGCGTGATGAAAATTTTATTTGTGAGCACTGTATGAAAAATGTAGAAAAATTAAACTATACTGCTAGAGATCACTGTCCTTATTGTTTATATTCAAAGCATGTTGACATTAATCCAGGAGATAGATTAAATGAATGTTGTGGTCTACTAAAACCAATTGGTATTGAAAAATTCAAGGATACTTATAAAATTATCTATAAATGTGAGAAATGTCACCAGTTTCATAAAAATATCATGGCTAACGATGATGATTATAATAAAATTATCGAGCTATCTAGTAAATCATTTTAATTAAAAAAATAATAAAAACAAAAAAGATCTATTCAAAGATCTTTTAATTTTTTGGCCTAAAAAATAGTGTAAATATAAAGGTAAATACAATAGCTGCTGTAATACCAGATGCAGTTAAATCAAACATTCCCATTAACAGTCCCATAATTCCCATATCACTTGCTTTAGCTAAAGCGCCATGGATCAAAGAATGACCGAAACTAGTAATTGGTACTAATGCTCCTGCTCCTACATGATTAATAATCTGGTCGTAAATACTAAAGGTATCTAAAAAAGAACCTACAACAACGAAGATACTAGTAATATGTCCTGCTGATAACTTAGTATTATCAAGAATTACTTGTCCAATTAGACAAATAAGTCCGCAAAACAAGAATGAATTTATATATACCATTATTTAATAACCTCCAAACTAACAGCATGGGCAATACTTAAGATATTTTCATGTTGATATACCATAGTTGGTGAAAATAAGGCTCCTGTTGCTACTAATAATACTTTCTTTATCTTTTTCTTTTTTAGCATTTCCATAACCAAACTATAATTGACTAAAGCACTACATACGGGACCAGAACCACCAGCTAACACTTCTTTTTGGGTCTCTAAATCGTATAACATAACACCACAGTCATTATAATTACTACTAATATCAAGCCCATACTCTGTTTTCATAAAATCTATTAAAATTTCTTTTCCATATAATCCTAAATCGCCAGTTAAGATAAGATCATAATAACTAGGATCTCTATTCATATCTTTTAAATGTCTATAAATAGTATCAGCCGCAGCTGGAGCCATAACACTACCCATATTTAGTGGATCAGTTTGATTATAGTCAAGGATTCTTCCGATCGTGGAACTTTCTACTTTAATACCAGTATTTTCATTAGTAAGTAACATACTAGCTCCACCGGTAGCTGTAAAAGTAGCCGTTTTAGGTTTTGGTGCACCATATTCAGTTGGATTACGAAATTGCTTTTCACTAGACATATTATGGGAAGAAGTAGAAGCAATAACATTCTTAACTTTACCACTATCAATTAAACTACTTCCCAAAATAATACCTTCAATACTAGTAGCACAGGCACTATAAATACCTAAAAAAGGAAAATTAAATTTTTCAGATGAATAACATGATGACGTAATCTGATTCATTAAATCGCCTGATATAATAACATCAATATCTTCTTTATTCTTTTTTGCTTTTTTTAAAACTAAACCGATACTTTCTTCTAAAACTTTTGCTTCTGCCATTTCCCATGATTTTTCACCATTATATAAATTATCAAAAGTTTTATCAAAATATTTTTTTAATGGCCCTTTAGCCTCATAAGGACCAGCTACTGTACTAGCTTCATCTACAAATACATTTTTATATTCAAAAGTCATAGTTACCCTCCCATAATAATTAATCTAAGGAGTCCAAAAAACCAAGCTGATACTACTCCATATAAAATAACGCTACCTGCTAATTTAAAAATATTGCTACCAAGTCCAAAGATTGGTCCTTCTTTACGATATTCGATTCCAGCACTTGTCATAGAATGTGCAAATCCTGTAATAGGAATAATTAAACCACATTTACAGAATGTTACCCATTTATCAAAAAATCCTAATGCTGTAAACAAACTAGCTAAAAAAATCAAAGTAACTAGCATAAAAGTGGAAGCATCTTTTGTTGAAATATCAAACCAAGTAGAATAGCATTCTGTTAAGACTTGTCCAATTACACCTACAATCCCACCAGTAACAAACGCAATAAAAGCATTCTGTCCTCTCGTTTCGGTTGGCTTATGTTTACTAACAATTTCTTCATACTTCTTTTTTTCCATTTTCATCACCTACTAATAAAGTTACCAAAAATGGAAAAAATTATACAAAAAAACTAGATTTTATCTTTTATCTAGTTATTTTTGTATCCATATTTTCTAAAATTTCACTTTTTTTCTTAAAAGTAAGATGATGCATAATTAAGTTAGGATTTTTA
>CAKOXL010000038.1 GCA_934130105.1 uncultured Bacilli bacterium
AAATGAAAAAGGGATAGTAAATGCCAATGTAGGCTTACTTACTTATGATGAAGTTGTTTATGCGGGTGGATATTATAATCAAAAGAATAGTAATTATTATCTATATAATTCGGATATTGCTTGGTGGACAATTGGCTCTAGTGGTTTTTCTGGTTCATATTCGTATATATGGTTTGTATCAACAGCAGGTTCTATTGCCAATAATAACGTTCTTAATACTCGCGTTGTTCGTGCGGTTTTGACTTTGAATGCTAATGTACAAATTTTTTCAGGTGATGGAACAAAAAATAATCCATTCATTATTCAATAATTTATAAAATTTAGAAGATTTTTTTATCTTCTTTTTTTATTCTAATATTATGTAATTTTGTAGTATTTTCCTTTTACTTATAGTATAATAATATCAGGAAGTGAAGTTTATGAGTTTAACTTGGATGATAGTATTTATTGTTCTAATTTTATTAGAATTAATGACAGTTAACTTGGTTTCTATTTGGTTTGCACTTGGTGCTTTAGCATCATTCACATTAAGCTTTTTTACTAATAATGTAACATTACAAATAGCTACTTTTGTTGCTGTTAGTGCTATTAGTTTGCTGCTTACTAAAGATTTTGTCAAAAAAATACGTGGCAATAAAGTTGTTGCTACTAATTTAGATCGCGTTATCGGTCAAATTGGAATTGTTACAGAAGAAATTAACAAGCTAGAACCTGGAGAAGTAAAAGTTGATGGTAAAAGATGGAGCGCTGTTTCTAGTGAAAAAATTAAAGTTGGTAGTAAAGTAGAAATACTTTCTATAGATGGAGTAAAACTAAATGTTAAACAAGTAAAGGAGGAAAATTAACATGGGATGGATTATTCTAATTATTATATTAATGCTTATTATTTTAGGTATTAAAATTATACCTCAATCAAGAGCTAAGGTTGTTGAAAGACTTGGTAGTTATCATGCTACACTTCAAACTGGAGTACATTATGTTATTCCATTTATTGATAGAGTAGCAAGTGATGTAACTTTAAAGGAAATTGTAAAAGATTTTGCACCACAACCAGTTATTACAAAAGATAATGTTACAATGCAGATTGATACAGTTGTTTATTTTCAAATAACAGATCCTAAACTTTATACTTATGGAGTTGAAAACCCAGTAAATGCAATTGAAAACTTAACTGCAACAACATTACGTAATATTATCGGAGAACTAGAACTTGACCAAACTTTAACAAGTCGTGATATTATCAATTCAAAAATGCGTGCTATTCTTGATGAAGCAACAGATCCTTGGGGAATCAAGGTAAATCGTGTTGAAGTTAAAAATATCATTCCACCTAGAGATATACAAGAAGCAATGGAAAAACAAATGAGAGCTGAACGTGAAAGACGTGAGAAGATTCTTCAAGCAGAAGGAGAAAAGAAAGCTGCTATCTTAATTGCTGAAGGTGAGAAAGAAAGTGCTATTTTAAGAGCCGATGCTAAAAGAGAAAGTCATATTCGTGAAGCTGAAGGTGAAGCACAGGCTATTCTAAAAGTATCAGAAGCACAAGCTGAATCATTAAAACTTTTAAAAGAAGCTAAAGCTGATGAAGCTGTACTTAAATTAAAAAGTTATGATGCTATGGTAGAAGTAGCAAATGGTCAATCTACTAAAATTATTGTACCAAGTGATCTACAAAATTTAGTAACTGCCGGAACAGTAATAGCTGAATCTTTAGAAAAAACTAAAAAAACTGACAAATAATATACATTATTTACATCAATTATTAAAAAGTTTAGTGAGAAACTAAACTTTTTGTGTTTATAATTATATTGGGTGATGAGTATGGGAAAAAAGAAAAAATATAAAATACATTGGAATAGAGTTTTATTTACTACTTTAATACCAGTAGTTTGTTTATTTTTATTATACTTTGGCTTATTTAGCGAAACTACCGAAAAAAAGCTTATTAAAATTGGTTATAATAAAGAAATAAGCAAAATTATACTCAACAAAATAGACCAAAATGATATTAATAATATCTTAAATAAAGATTATTTACCATATTTATCTAGTCTTTTAAATGATACTAATTATAACCGCGATAATTTTAATAAATATATTGAATATATCACTACTATAAATGGTAATTATGATATAAAAAGCGTCGTTTATTTAGTAAACAATAATATAGAATATCCATATTCTGATAAATTAGTTAATATTATTAACAATAAATATTTTATATCTAATAGACTTAACCGCTATATGAACTATAAAAGTGATGATGTTGATACTATTATTACTAATGTTAACAGTAATCTTGATTATGACTTTTATACTAATATTAGTAAAACAGATGTTGATAAAGGTTTATTAATGATCGTTAATAAATATTATCAATTAGAAAAAGACTATTATTATGGTGAACTGGTTACGATGGATAAAGCTTATGATAATAAAAATGGTAGTAAACTTAATAAAATAGCATATGAAGCTTTTAAAAAATTAGTAGATGATGGTGAAAAAGCAGGATATCATATTCGCAATAATTCAGCTTATCGCAGTTATAGTACTCAAAGTGGTTTATATAATAACTATAAAAATAGTAATGGACTTGCTTGGGCTGATAAATGGAGTGCTAGAGCCGGACATTCCGAACATCAAACAGGACTTGCATTAGATGTAGGTGTAAAAAACGAATATTCGCTTGGTAAATTTGAAAGTAGCCCTGAATTTACTTGGATGAAGGATAATGCTCATTTATATGGTTTTATTTTAAGATATCCTAAAGGTAAGGAATATATTACAGGTTACGGTTATGAACCTTGGCATTATCGCTATGTTGGCGTCGATGTAGCAACATATATTTATGAAAATGATATTACTTATGAAGAATATTACGCATATTTTGTTGCTAAAAATTAATACTATAAATGGTGAAGAATATGAATAATCATTACTATTTGTATTATGAATGTGGCAGATACTATTATTCACAAATTTTAAAGCATCAAAAATCACAGAAAAAAACTCCTAAATAGGAGTTTTTTAATTATAAATATTTTCTTTTACAGATTTTACATTTTCTATTTGAAATCTTTTTTGTCTTTCAGTAGTATCAAATTGAATAACCTCATTTTCTGATAAATTTTTATATTCATCTACTAGCACTTGTGAGCAATGAATAAAAACATCATTTCCGATATCGTAATTTAAAAATCCAAATCCTTTTTTATTATTAAACCATTTTTCTCTACTTTTCATAACTCTAATTCTCCTTTTTAATCCTTTTTTAGTATGACATAAAACTAGAGAATTATCATGTAAAATTTATATAGTAATTGTTGGCTTTAAATATAATAAAAATGTAACAAAACTGTAATTATTCATTCCATAGCTCTTTTTTATTTTTCTTTCTAGGCGGAAGAATATCGCTGTGCTTTTGAGTTGCATCATAAATTTTTTTTAATGCAGCAATATCCTTATTTACCTGATCAATGCTTAAATTTAATTCTTCAGCTTGTTTTGCAATTGTATAACCCATGGTTCTGGTTTTAATTAAATATATTTGCCTCTCATTTAAATTTCCATCACTTATGAATGCATCTAATACTTTTTTAGTCCAAAACACTTGTTTAGTCATAGTATCGTCACCACTAAAAGAATATCATTTTTTACCATATTTTGACAATATTTATAAATTAATTTTATATAAAAAATTATAATTTTTTTCCCTGATATGAATTTCTTTTAACCATCTCTTTGTCAATGTCATTTAATACACAAAATTTTTTTATAAGCCAGGTTGGTTCAATTAAATCTTCTTTTACCGGATCCCCAGTAATACGATTTATCACAATCTCTTTTCTTAATCGCTCTAATTGTTCAATAGTAATATCGATATATTCTTCCTTTGTTAAAATATGAAATTTTTCCTTGTAGTATAAATTGGCTAAAGCTGTATCCTTAATAACATGCAACATATGAATTTTTATTCCCTGAATATCTAGTTTATTTAAATATTCTACGGTTTCTAACATCATTTCTTTAGTTTCATATGGCAAGCCATTAATAATATGAACAACCACATTTATCTTTCTTTCTCTTAGTTTTTTAACCATATTAGTAAAACATTCTAAATCATGTCCGCGATTAATTAACTTTGTTGTTTTTTCATGAATCGTTTGTAAACCTAATTCGATAGTTAAATAAGTTCTTTTTGACAAATCCTCTAAATAATCAAGACAATCATCTGTTATTGCATCAGCTCTAGTAGCAATATTTAGCCCAACTACGTTTTCTAATGCTAATATTGGTTCGTATTTCTGTTTTAATACTTCAGTTTTAGCATAAGTGTTAGTGTTTGCTTGAAAGTATCCAATATAAAAAGCATCAGGCCATTTCTTATTCATTTTTTCTTTTACTTCATTAAATTGAGTAATTAAATCTTTTTCTTTATTGCCAGCAAAATCACCACTACCTAATTTTGAACAATAAATACAACCGCCAGTACCTTTAGTACCATCTTTATTAGGACAAGTAAAACCAGCATTCAAACTGATTTTACATACTTTTTTACCAAATTTCTTTTTATAAAAATAATCAAGTGTATGATATCTTTTGTTATTATCACTATATTCAAATTCATTTATCATGTAGTCACATCCCAATATATATATTACCATAAATTTCATATAAAGTAGTTATTTTAAATTAGCTAGTTAGTAATATCAGTATTAAAGGCTATATTATGTATTTAATTTTTTTATTTACACTTCTTCTTTAGAAATTATTTGCATTTAGTAATTATTAATTATATAATTAAAATAGGTGGTGTATAAATATGGAATTAAATTCAAATTCAAAACAAAATAAGAAAATTACGATTTTTGCTATCTTTTTATCAGTATTATCACTAGCACTTTTAATTTTTGGCTTTTCATTAGTATCAAGTGATAAAGTTGTTATGCTTCAAAGTATTTCTAATCTATCTAATAAATTCAGTAAAATAATAGAAAATGATAGCACTTTAATAAGTAAAATATCTACTACTAATGATATAGGATTACGAGGAAACATTTCATTTAGTAGTAATGATGTTGATGCAAAGGTATCATTTGACTATCTAGAAAACAAAATAGACAAAAAATCAAAATTAGAATTTGATACTACATTAAACGATATGAAACTATTAGGACTTGACTTACAACTTGCAAACGATAAAGCTTACTTTTTTGTAGATGATGTTACACCTAGATATTATCATACAGCATTTGAATATATTAATATTTTTAATAGTATGAGTGAAAGCGATTATGATAAAATATTAGCGCTTCTTAAAGAATCAACAAATGATTATATTACTAACGAAGATATAGAAAAACAAAAAGTAGAAATAACTTATAATGGAAAGAGTAAAAAGGTAAATAAATTAACGTATAAAGTAACTAATAAAGTAGTAAAAGATATTTGTACAAATTTTATCAATTCTATAAAGAAAGATAAATTATTACTTTCTAATATAGCTTCTTATGCTAAACAAAGTGAAGAGGATATTATTAATACTTTTGATGAATTGTTAAAAAATTTAGATTATTCAGAAGAAGAAACTTATTTTTATTATAATGTTTACTATTATGGATTTAATAAAATTGTTAAGTACGAACTTGTTGATCCTGAAGATAATGTCAATATTAGTTATAAAATAGACAATAATCAAGTAATTAGCATAGTACAAAATAATAAAACTATCTTTGAATTAACTATTAATAAAAACAAACAACAATATGACTATAATGGCTTTATTGAAAATGATGATGGTGATAAATATAGTTTTAGTGGTAATTTAAATAATAATACTTTAACATTTGTTTTAAATTTCTTAGAAAATATTGATTACAAAGCAGTGATAACTTTTACTAAAGAAGAAAAAGATAATGCTTTCTCTTATAACAACAACATATCTTTATCAATAATAGATAATAATGTAGAAAGTAGTTTAGGTAAACTAAATATTTATTATGAGTACTATTTTAATCAAACAATAGATACTACTTTAAATGATAGTGTTGATATTAGTGAAATTACTGAAGAAGATATAAATACTATTCAAGAAAACATAACTAGTAATCCAATTTTTGAAACTATAATTAATTTCTTTTCCGATCATGAAATTAGTCTGTAACTTTTAGTTATAGACTTTTTTTTTGCCCTTAATTATGTTATTATTTAATTATAAGAATGATAGGGTGATTATATATGGACGAGAATATTGATGCAGTAAAAGGAGCATTTAATAAATTAATGGTTAATTCTGATATGGTATTTCAGGGACCAAATTATAGAATTACTGTACTAACAGAACGACTTATAAGACTTGAATATCATCCCAATGGTATTTTTTATGATAATGAAACACAACTGGTTCAATTCAGAAACTTTCCTAAGCCAGAATTTGAAGCTAAACAAGATAATCATTTTTTAGTGATTAAAAGTAAATATTTTACACTTTCTTATACCAAAGGTAAAAATTTTGATGGTGGAAAACTAATGCCAATGAACAATCTAAAAGTTGATTTAAATGGAACCAGCAGATATTGGTATTACCATCACCCAGAAGTAAAAAATTATAAAGGAACTTTTGTTACATTAGATGGAACAGAAGAAGATTCAAAAGCAAGAAATGGACTATATTCTGTTGATGGTTTTGCATCAATTGATGATAGTAATAGCTATTTATATGATAATAATCACAATTTAGTAAAACGTAGTGATAATGGAATAGATATCTATCTTTTCATGTATGGAAATGATTTTGAACTAGCATTAAAAGATTATTTTAAATTAACTGGAAATCCACCAATGATACCAAGGTATGCTTTAGGAAATTGGTGGAGTAGAGATTTAGATTATAATCAAGATGACATTATAGAATTAGTTAATAATTTTGAAAAATCACAAATACCATTATCAGTTCTATTACTAGATTATGATTGGCACGTATCTACAGATGATATGGGTAATAAAATATCAACGGGTTATTCATTCAATAAGAAATTATTTAATGATCCAGCTAATTTAATTAAAACACTCCATGAAAAAAATATCCATGTTGGATTAAATCTTAATCCCGTTAATGGTATATATCCATATGAAGATAATTATTCAAATCTAGCTAATTATTTTAATGTTACTGATAATAAAATAATTTCATTTGATCCACTAAATCCTATTCTTTTAGACGCTATTTATAAATTTATGCTATCTCCACTTACTAATATGGGAGTTGACTTTTTTTGGAATGACATTAAAACAAATGAGATTAAATTATCAGGCTTATGGTTTTTAAATACATCTTTATTTAATAGTACTTATACCAATCCAACATCAAGAAAAATGATATTATCTCGTAATGCTATGATTGCAACCCATCGTTATCCAATAACATATACAGGAAGTACTTTAATAGGATGGGATATGCTCAAAAAAATTCCAGCAATTAATCAACAAGCAAGTAATATTGGCGTTAATTTTATTAGTACTGATGTTGGTGGCAACTATGGAGGAATCGAAGAAGAAGAATTATATGTTCGCTCAATTGAATTAGGATCATTTAGTCCAATATTAAGATTTCATGCCCCACGTGGAAGATATTACCGTAAAGAACCATGGAGATGGGATGCAAAAATATTAGAAGTAGTTAGTAAATATTTAGTTTTAAGACATAGACTTATTCCATACTTATATACTTGTACATATAATTATCATAAATATGGAAAGCTATTGTTAAGACCACTATATTATGATTATCCATGGGTATATGATGATAATAACTATAAAAATGAATATTATTTAGGTAATATGTTAATATCACCAATTCTTACTAAAAAAGATCAACTTATTAATCGTACTATACATAAATTTTTTATACCAGAAGGTATATGGTATGATTTCAAAACTGGTAAAAAGTTTCCAGGAAATAAGGAGTATATTTCTTTTTTTAGAGATGAAGATTATCCTGTTTTTGTAAGCAGAGGTTCTATTATTCCTCTAGCAAGTGCGGATGAAATAAATTCAATTGGTAATCCGGAATCCCTTGAAATTCAAATTTTCCCAGGAGTAAGTAATACTTTTAATTTATATGAAGATATTAATGACTCAGAAAGTAATCATTTAATAACGCAGATTGATTATAACTATTTACCAAATAATTACACAGTTATTATTAGAACGATAGATGGAAATCGTGGGGTAGTAAGTGATTATAGAAATTATAAAATACGTTTTAGAAATACTAAAAAAGCTGATAATGTTGTTTCATACTTTAACGATACACAAATCAAAACTATTAGCTATATAGATGGAGCTGACTTTATTGTAGATATTAATCATGTTCCGTCAATAGGTCAAATAACATTAAATTGTAGAGGAACAAACATAGAAATAGATGCTCTTCGTTTAATTAATGATGATATTGATAGTATTTTACTAGATATACCGGTAAATACAGTTTTAAAAGAAAAAATCTCATCCATTATGTTTAGTGAATTACCAATAAAAAGAAAAAGAATTGAAATAAGAAAATTAAGAAAATATAATCTAGGTAATGAATATATTAAACTTTTCTTAAAATTACTTGAATATATTGGTACAATTTAGTAAATATAGTTTATTAATTTTATAAAAAATGTGCACAATTACTATATAATATGTTATACTACTAATAACTTAGTGTTGATGAAAGAGTAGTAATAAATAAATTATTTTTAAGAGAGTTCATGGTTGGTGAAAATGAACAGTAATTTTTATGAACTTACTTTCAGAACTAATAGGGTAATTCCTTTATCAATTTAAAGTGTATAGCTATGCTATAAATTAAGGTGGTACCGCGATTATTCGTCCTTATGGAATGAATAATCGTTTTTTAGTAGTTGGGAGGTTTATATGGAATATATAAGTTATTTTATCTTTGACTTTATTCTGATTTTTATAATTTACTATTTCTTTTGTATTAGAAAAACAAGTAGAAATACTAAGATGCCATCAGAAGTGCAGTATTTAATTGCTGTTTACAAATTAGATATCAACAAATTTAGCTATCGTAAATTTGTATATGTAGTTGGTATTATTACTTCAATAGATATATCACTAGTTGCTACGATTGTAACAAAAGTTGATAAAATGTTTTGGCAAATATTAATTGGCTTTTTAGTAGTAGTGCCAGTTGTAATATTATCTTTTATGTTTTTGGGTAAATTTTATCAAAAGAAAGAAACAAAAGATAATAGTAAAGAATTAGAAAAAGAAAAGAAATATTTAGAAAAAAGAGAAAAGAAAGATAAGAAAAAGAAAAATAAAAGGAAGAATCAGAAAAGCAAAAATAAGGAAAAGAAAAGAGGAGAATAATTATGGATAAAATACAGAATGTAGAAAAGAAATGGCAAGAGTATTGGAAAAATCATC
>CAKOXL010000039.1 GCA_934130105.1 uncultured Bacilli bacterium
ACAGGCTATACATATTATACAAAAGTATGTAGTAAAGCCGGATTATGTAGTGGAGTATCAAGTTATCAAGTAAAACTTGATAAAACCAATCCTACTTGTAGCTTGAAAGTAACAAGTGGAACACTAGGAAACAATAATTGGTACACAAGCAATGTAAGTGTAGGATTTAATAGTTATGGAGATAATATAAGTGGAATATCTTCATATAGTATAGATAAGACAAGTATAACTAGTGAGGGAGAAACTAAAATAACAGGAACAGTAAAAGATAATGCTGGTCGTAGTAATACTTGTAGCATTAACGTTTATATTGATAAAACTGCACCCATTTGTACAAGTAGTGGTGAATCAACAATATGGACATCAGGAGATCGCACAATTATATCAGGTTGTAGTGATGCAATGAGTGGCTGTAAAACAGGAAATATCCCACTAACATTCACAGTAACTACTAAAGTAGCAACAATCGGACAATATGATATAGTAGATAATGCTGGAAATAAAACAACTTGCCAAGGTCGTAATGTTAATGTTTATGTTGATAAAGAACAACCAGGGTTAGAAATTAATGATATTAATGTTAATCAAGGTGATGATTATAATTGGAAGTCTAACTTTAAGCGTGATTACAGTAAGGCGATTAGTGGTGAAAAATCATTTACTTGTACAATTAATGGCAAAGAAATGAATATTAGTGAATTAAGTGTTGGTACATACACTTTTACATGCACAACTACATCCGTGGTCGGTAATTCCAATACTAAAAGTGGAACATTAACTGTAAAGTCTAAAAATCCTAAGACTTTCGCATTTGATCAATATGTAGGTTACTATAATGGTATAAAATATAAACGAAATGTACCACAAGGTGCAGGAGATAGAAAGAATAACAATGGTGGCAACCAAAATGAAGGCGATTGGCGATTAAGAAATTATAATGCAGATGCTCCAAGAGTAAGTTCAATTGTAATAAACATGAATGATGAAAATTTGAGTGACTATTCTTCATTAAGCTTATCATATAGATATGGTAATTGGATAGATTACACTGGACATCATGCCTACATTTCAGTTACTATTATCAATTCAAATAATGATGTTATATATTCACAACTATTAACAAAATGGGAAGGAAATAATGGTGGCTATTGTGCAAACTATGACTTAAATAATTCAAAATGTACTAAAGAAAATTACTATGAAAAAACATTCTATGCTGATAAGACAATCAACTTTAGCAATTTGAACAACATAGGTACTAATGCAAAAATTTATATAACATTATATAACGACGGTGCGGCATATTTTATAGCAGATTTTAAAACAATAAAATTGGATGATGAGTTTTTACTAAATTCACCAGATTAAAATTGATAACAAAATTTTATAATAATAAAAACATGACTTTTAATAAGCAAGTGAACTTGTCAATAAATAAGTCATGTTTTTTCTATTCTAGCTATTTATGTACTATTCTATATATTAAAGCATAATCATATAATAAATTACTAATACCAATTTTGCTTTTCAACTTTTTTATTAATATTAAGTTGATTTTTAACATGGAGTAAGATAAAATTAAGAAGAATAGGATAGTTAAATACTTAGTAGTACTTACGCTTTAGTAATTATTAGAAGTTGATTTAATTATAATTTATTACTATTCACATAGGAGGAAATTATGGGATTTATTAAGGCATTTACAGGTGCACTTGGTGGCACATTTGCTGATCAATGGAAAGATTTTTATGGACCTAGACAAGGTGTTCCAGCAACAGCAGCATTATTTCAAGCAGTACCTCAAAGTACTAATGCTGGTATTGGTGAAAATACTAAAGGTTCAGAAAATATCATTACTAATGGAAGTAAAATTATAGTTCCAGAAGGTATGGCACTAATTACATTACAAGATGGTCAAATTACAGGCTTAATAACAGAAGCTGGTGGATTTATTTATACATCAGATGATCCTAATTCTAAGTCATTATTTGCAGGTGATGGTATTTTATCATCAACTATTAAAGAAACTTGGGAAAGAGTAAAATTTGGTGGTCAACCTGGTTCACAACAATTAGCATTTTATGTTAATTTAAAAGAAATTCCTGGAAACAGATTTGGAACTCAAGCACCAATTTATTGGAATGATTCATATTTAGAATTAAAAGCAGGAGGTATGGCAAGAGGAACATATTCATTAAGAATAACAGATCCATTATTATTTGTTAAACAATTTGTTCCTGCTAATTACTTACAACCAGGTGCTCCAGTATTTGATTTTAACGATATGGATAATCCTGCTGGTAGTCAACTATTTGATGAATTTTTAACTTGTTTAACAGGCGCATTTGCAAGATTTTCACAACAAGCAAAGGTAAACAATACTGATACAATGGATTTCATCCAAGGTAATCAAGATAAATTTGCAATTACTATGGACGAAGAAGTAGAAGCTACTTATAGCTGGTCAACAACTCGTGGATTAAAAGTTGTTAATGTTAGTTTAATTGTCGATTATGATGAAAAAACACAGGCAGTATTAGATGATATAAGAGCACAAGATGCTGAAATTAGACGTGCAAACCGTATGGGTCAAGCATACAGTAATAATATGGCTGGTATGATGGCAGCAGCAAGCGGTCAGGCTATGCAAAATGCAGCAGCAAATGAAAACGGTGCTATGATGGGATTCATGGGTATGAATATGGCTCAACAAAGTGGTGTTAACATGCTTGGTACTGTTAATAATATGCAACAAAATCAACAACCAGTAAATCAACAATTCACTCAGCAAGCCCAACCAGTAAACCAACCATTTACTCAGCAAACACAACCAGTTCAACAACCACAACAAGAGCAAGTATCTGAAAATACTCAGGAAACAATGAATCAGCATCCAGAAACTAATAACGCTAATCAAGAAGCAACTGAAGATATATATGAAAAATTAACAAAAATGAAAGGCTTACTTGATGCTGGTGTTATTTCACAAGAAGACTTTGATTCTATAAAAAAGAAATTATTAGGTTTATAAAAATATGCATGGGAGTAATTTAGAAAATGTGATATCATCAAATGATGTACAACAAAAAAATGATCCAACAATTATCAAAACAGATGTTGGAAATAAAGATGGCCAAAATAAATGTCCTAAGTGTGGAGCAACTGACATCTCTCTTAATGTAAAAAGTGGCCATCTAAGATGTAATTATTGTAGATTTGAATTTGAGCCTTTAAAAGTAGAAGGATTAGAAACAGATATTAGTAAATTAAGTGGTGAAGTAATAGGATCTGGAGCAGTCAATATAGCTTCTGATACTAACGATGTAATAACATTAAAATGTAGTAGTTGTGGAGCTGAAGTAGTAATTGATACTGAATCAAAAACCCAAGCTAGATGCCATTGGTGTAGAAGTACTCTATCTATAAATCAACAAATACCAAATGGAAGCATTCCTGATGTTGTACTTCCATTTAAAGTTACCAAGATAGAAGCACAAGCTGAAATAGAAAAATTTGTTGGTAAAAGAAAATTTTTTGCTAATCCAACCTTTAGTAAAGAGTTCACAACTGAAAATATCATGGGTGTATATTTCCCTTATATGGTAGTAGATATTAATTCACATGCTAATTTTAAGGGACAAGGTGAACATTTAGTTAGAGAATATACACGTGGTAGTGGAAGCGATCGAGAAACTTATTATGATGCTGACTTATATCAAGTTGAACGTGATTTTGACTTAACGATAAACGGTTTAACAATAGAATCAAATTCCGATCGTCTAAATAATAAAGCAAGTGATAAGACTAATAATGTTATTAATTCCATTATGCCATTTGATATAGAAGAATGTGTTAAATATGATTCAAATTATCTAAAAGGATATACTTCTGAAAGACGTGATACTAATATTGAACAGTTAAAAGATTTAGTTAATACTCAAGCAAAAGATGTAGCTAGATTCGCAGCTAATGATACACTTGAAAACTATGATCGCGGTGTATGCTGGTCTAATGAAACACTTGACATAAAAGGTGAACAATGGAAATCAGCTTATCTACCAGTATGGTTATATAGCTATCAACAAATAAAAGGAAATAATAAAATACTACATTATGTTGCTGTAAATGCTAGAACTAAAGAAACAATGGGTAGCATACCTATCCATATGCCTAAACTATTACTAGTATCATTTTTAGTAGAATGCTTAGGATTTTTATTAATGATATTAACTGATTTTGATTATAACTGGTTATTTTTATCAATTGGCTTCATATATTATATTATCATGTTCTTAAGATATCGTAATTCAGATGCAAGACACAAGCACGAAACAGAAACAAAGAAGAATATGACTAATTTAAGAAATGTTGATAAACTTATTAATAGAAAGACAGGTTTAACTAATTCTAAAATAAATGGTGCTAACAACGATCGTGTTGATGGTAAAACTAATGCCAATGAATTACTAGATAATATCATTGAACAGTTTAAATAATAGCTATTAATGGGTAACTAGTTATTCTTAGTTACCCATTATTATTAGGAGGATATGTGAAAGAGAATAATTTAATTAAAATACTTTGTTCAATTCCCGTCATACTTTTGGCATTATATTATGTTCCTTTTTTAGGAGTATGTCTTATTATTTTAAGAAATTTTGCATATTATAATAGAAAACATTTTAATATATCATATATTTTAGTTGGTCTTGGTTTTGTTCTTTTTATACCAAAGATTGTATTATCAATATTAAATTTATTAAGTATAAATAATAGTTATTTAACTGATTTAACTAGTAATGATATTTATCTAAAACTAGTTAATTATGGTAAATCTATCTTAATAATTGGAACTATATTTATAATAATTTCATTTATTGCTAAAAGACTAATCAATAAATCAATTGATAGTGTTAAATCATATATCATAAGACAAGAACAGCAAGACTACGAAATATCTAAACAAAATGATATGGCTATTAAATTAAAACAGGAGCAAGCTAAAAATACTAATGTTATTTATTGCCCTAAGTGTGGTGCTAGTAATTTACTAACTGATAAAGTTGGAATATGTAAGTATTGTAGAAGTAAAATCGAAAATAAAACTTCAAGATAAAATATTATAAAAAAGGCGTTACATCATAAAACTGTAACACCTTTTTTATTTGAAAATGTCATTATATATATTATATTTTATAATCGAATTACTAACTGTAAAACTATTAGCCACTCTAGCATTTATCTTGGCAACATAGTTATCATCAATAACTGCATCATTATTAGCTGCAAAACGATTGCCACTCGCATAATATGTACCCTTATTAGTTACCCAACTACGATTAGAGAAAATAGCTATTCCTTCATAATCACTTAATATATCTTTACCAACAATTAATCTTGAATCATATTCTATTCCAAAAAGATTAAGTAGAGTAGGTAAAACATCAATCTGGCTACCAACTTTATCAACTTCAATTTTCTTATCCATTTTACTATTCCAAATAATAAAATCACTTCTATTAACTTCAACAACACTATCTTTTTTATAATTTGCTACTTCATTAATTTCATCAATCGATAAAGTATAAGGGTAATGATCACCAACTAAGGCTATTACAGTATCATCTAAAACATTATCGCTTTCTAACTTACTAATTAAGGTATTAAGTGCTCTATCTAATTCTATTTGACTAGCTAAATAAGCTAAAACACTATCAGAATAATCTAAATTACTTACTAAACTTTTATTTTTACTTGCTATACTATTACCACCAGTAAAATTATATGGCGCATGTCCACTAACGGTAATATAATAGGTCATAAACTTACTTTCATTATCATATCTAGAAACGGTAGTATTAATTAAATCAATATCACTAGGTAACCAACTACATTTCATTTCTTTTTCAAGACCATTTCTACATCCTGTATAAGAATTAAATCCTAAAGTAGGCATCGTTTTATTTCTTTCATAATATGAATATGTCCAATCATGATATGCATTAGTTTTATAATTCAATCTATTAAAACTATTACCAAGAGCATAATAAATATTAGGAGTATTACTTTTCCACATTTTTAAAATAGCTTGTGTAGGAATTAACCCAGTTGTTGCTTGAAACTCACCACCAGTAGTGCTAAGAAAAACCGGAGAGTAAAAATTATTAAATTTAAAACCAGTATTAATAAGTTTATATAATGTTGGAGTTAAATTAGGATCAACCGCAATACTATTAAATCCTTCCGCTAAAATAAAAATCAAATTCTTATCTTTAAAATATCCCGTATAATCATTTTTATTACTAGCTTCTGCATTACTAAAATATTCTAATAGAGTTTTTTTCTCTTTATTATTAGTACTATTAATCATACTTTCAAAATCGATAATAGTTTCATTATAAGTTCTTTCGTGACTATTAACGCTATCTGAAATATCATCAGTATTATTGGTATCATTTTCTTTATTATCCTCTTTAACTAACTTTTCATTAAATCCAAATATTGTTCTTTTAATATCTAATCTAGTTGCAGTAGTTAATCCAAACTCTAAAATAGATTTTCGCTCTTCAACAATGTTATAGTATAAATTATAAACAGAATATATATTTTCTTTATCAAATCTAATAGCTAAAATACTAATCAGATAAAATATTATTATAAGAAAAAAGCATATTAGATTATTTTTAATGTTTCCTTTATTAAAAATAATTTTATTTCTAAAAATAATAAGAACTAAAGTCGGAACAAAAAATAATATAATAACAATAATATTTTTCATTAGGGTATCCATAATAATATTAGTAAAATCAAGTGCTTGATTAGCTAAAGATATTGTTTGAAATGAAAATGGTACCGAAAATAGTGTATAAAATATATATTGAAAAGAAAAATAAAGGAAAAAAAGGATACTAATTATAAAAGTATTAATCTTATTAATTTTTTCTTTAAATATATTACTTATTAATGTTAAAAAGAAAATAATCGGGATACTAAAAATAATAGTATATATTATATTAATTCCCCAAAAATGATTATATACAACACTTTTATAAACTAGTTCAAGATAAATAATCATAAACGAATAGAAATACAATTTATTAATTTTCATTACTACCAACTCCAATTATAATTATACAATATTTTCATAAAAATTTAATAAATTTTATCTATCTATCATGTTATAATGAAAGTGGAGTGATATTATGAGTATCTATGAGTATTTAAAAGAATATGGAAATTATACTTTTTTAGAAGAAGAATTTAACGAAGTTGACAATGTAATTTTATCACTTATTTCATATGTTGATTTTCAAGATATTGTACCGGGATTAAATGGAGGAAAAATAACTTTAAAAGATGCTTGTGATAAATTTTATAATAGATATTCTAAGAAAGAAGTAAAAAGTAATATTTTAGCTGTTAGAAATGCTAGTTATTTATTAAAAGAGTTATCAAGTACCAAGCGATATAAAGATTTATTTTTATATAATTATAGTTATAAGGTAACTTTTGATATGCAGTTTGGTGCATTATGTATATCTTTACCTGATAAAAGTATCTATGTTTCATATGAAGGAACTGATAGTTATATTAGTGGTTGGCGTGAAGATTTTATGTTTTCATATATTTTCCCAACTAGTTCTCAAAAAGAAGCTATATCTTATTTAAATAAGGTGGTAGGGATTTTTAATCATAAAGTTTATGTCGGCGGGCATTCTAAGGGTGGCAATTTAGCGCTTGTTGCAGCAATGTTTTGTAATCCTTTAGTAAGAATGAAAATAAAACATGTTTTTAATAATGATGGTCCAGGTTTAAGAAAAAAAGAGTTTTCATCTACTAGGTATAAAAAAATATCAAAAAAATTAATTAGTTATGTTCCTAAATCTAGTTTTGTAGGAATGCTTCTAAGACATTCTGATAACTATATTGTTGTTGATAGCAAAAATAAAAGATTGATGCAACATGATGCAACGTCTTGGCTAGTTGATGGTAATAAGTTTAAGAGAAGTGAACTTAGTAAAGCTAGTAAGAAATTTGAAAAAGGTGTAATATCATGGTTAGATAAATTAGATGATGAAGCTAGAAAAAAATTTGTTGACAGCTTATTTTTAGTTTTAAAGAAAGCTGAAATAAATGATATAAATGAATTTAAACAAGATAAGATAAACAGCATGATTAAAATATTAAAAGAAACAAGAAATTTAAATAAAGAAACCAAAAATATGATGCTTTCTTATTTTAAAAATTTATATGGTGAAATAAAGTAATTGAGGTAGTTATGAAAAAAGTTTTATATATTAGAAAAGAAGATGAATATTTAATTGAAACCAAAAATCACGAGCAGATACCTGTTAGAAAGCTCCAACTAGAGGTTTTAAGTATTATGGATGAAATTGATAGGGTTTGCAGAAAAAATGATATTAAATATTTTTTAATTGCAGGAAGTAGTTTGGGTAGTGTTAATTATGGTGGCTTTATCCCTTGGGATGATGATATGGATATTTCAATTTCTATCGATGATTGGCCTAGGTTTATTGAAGCTATGAAAAAGGATTTAAGTGATAAGTTTTATTTTGATTGCTATGAAACTGATAAACGCTATAACACAATATCTGGTCCTTGGATGAAAGTAAGAAAAAAGGGTACTTATATTGAAGAAGTTAATTTTCTACTAAAAAATAGATGTAAAAATGGTAATGGCGTTTTTGTTGATGTAATTCCGTATGGTGGAATAGCTGAAAATAAATTTGTTGATGAAGTAGAAAGAACGATAGTAAAAATTAACATGCTTTTCATTGTATTATTAGATAATTTACATATTAATCCTATTTTATTTAAGAGTTTTGTTTATTGGTTTAGTAAAAAGTGTATGAAATGGCATAAAAATAGTAAACTTGTTTCGCAACCGGTATCAGTACCTTGGGAGAAATTCTTACATGAACCCATTTTCTTAAAAGAAGATGTTTATCCCGTAAAAGAGTATAATTTTGAGGGTAGAAAATTTTATTCTTATAATAATATAGAAAAGATTTTAAAGGAGTGGTATGGACCTAACTGTTTAAAAAAATGGGATGGCAATAAATGGATTGAAACATTACCAAAAGAAAAGCGTAAATGCAAACATACTAGAGATTTAAATTTAGAAGGAGACTTACCTAAAGACAAAAGTATAAACAGTGAATATTAAAACACTGTTTTTTTATTGTACTTAATTATTGTACTTAATTGACTAGCATTCATTTGAATGCTAAAATGTTAATAGAGTATAAAATATTAACGATAGTAAATGTAGACTTATAAAA
>CAKOXL010000040.1 GCA_934130105.1 uncultured Bacilli bacterium
AGCGTAAGCCATTGAATAATTGTTTCCAGTTATATTTAACTGATGCATTTAAAGATTGCCATCTACTTGCAATTCTAGCTTCACTAATCCTGTCGAAACCATAACAGCCCCAACTCGTGTAGTAATTATACCATATACAGTTTAAATTATCAATATATTGATATTGTCACTTCATACTACACTAAAATAAATTATATATAATTATAAGTTTTCTTTTAAGCAAAAGGCTGCATAAATGGGAACGTATTTTACTCCTTTTTTGATACTGAAGTTATCGTCTGTAAATCTAATAGCCTCATTTATATTAAACTTATTCATAAATAGAGATAACGATTTAGCCTTTGATAAGTTCTTATTTACTATCTCAATTGGTATTATCTTGCCTGATCTTGTTTGAATAACAAATGGAACCTCTGCTTTACCTTCAGATTGATAATAATATAAATTATATCCACATGATGCAATCGTATTAGCTAAATTATTTTCATATAATATATATTTTAAATTATCATCCGTAAATACTCTCATTTTTGAAAGGTGCATCATCATAAATAATATACCTGTATCGTTTAAATATAACTTAAAACTTTCTGGATCTTTGCATTTACTTAACGGAGGATTAACTTCACTTATTTTATAGCATTTATAAGCTATACCATTCATTGATAAAAATTCCAAGGCTGATTCATAGTCTTTACTTCTGCCACCTGTTCTCATTAAGCCATATTGGAACTTTCTATTTGGCTTTAGTAATTGATAAGGTATTATATTTAATACATTATTGCAACGAGTAATATCTATTAAGTTAGACATATTTAAAAACTCTTTTTTGTATGTATCTAGTTGTTTTTCATGTATAGCTCTAATTTTTAAATCCGATTCCTTTCTAATACTTGCATCTATACTTTCTGGAAGACCACCTGTTATTAAAAATTGTTCGTAATAATCCATAGCAATGTTATGAAATGGCATTGGTTTATTATTTCTATAAGATGTCTTAATAAAATCAATTAATTCAGTATTACCAACAGCTTTTAAATATTCCTCAAAATCCATTGCAAACATATATTTAAAAGTTAATTCCTCACCCTTAAAAGTGATAAGTTTTTCTTTTAAAGATGTAATCATAATAATATGATACTCATTTAATTCTTTTCCAAATTTTTTGATGGCTTTTACAATATCATCATCTATTACATTGTCAATAATGATTAATGTATCATTTTTGAATATAGTTTCACTTGTAAGAAGTGATAATTTAGATATTATTTTATCAATAGTTCGTTCTTTTTTCATTATTGATAAGAATTCCATATTATTTTCACTATTAATATATGTCACTGTTTTATATTCTTTTTCACCAAATTCTATGGCAGTATATGTTTTACCTATTTGCTTATTTCCATATATTAGTAAAGGCTTTCTGTTTATATCTCTTTTCCATTTTAGTAAATCTGCATAAATTTTTCGTTCCATTAATAGTATCCTCCTTACATTATTTATATCTTTATTATAGTTTTATTTTAGTGTTAAGTCAATTAGACAAAAGAAAAAAGTACAAGTTATCTTATACTTCATCTATCTTAATTTACCTTTAGAGCCCTTCATTCCTTTTAAGCCACCATGTTCAGCAAATCCTTTTAAAATGTTTGTATCAAATGAATGTATTTTTGCTACTCTCATCTTATAATCACGGATACCAATATTAATCATATCATCCAACAATTCTGTATATTCTTTTCCAGTAGGTTCCCATAAATAGAATGATAAAGAACCAGGTATATTATTAACTTCATTAATATATATTTTCTTCTCTTTTTCATCTACTAAAAAGTCTATTCTTACTACTCCACTAGAGCCTAGTGCTTTAAATGCTTCTACTGCTACTTTTTCTACTTCTTCTTTCATTTCCTTAGGTAGTGATGCTGGTATTATGCGATTTGCTGATACCATTCCTTTTGATGTTCTAAATTTACCACCAATTTTTCCTTTGGTTTTACTATTTCCTAAATACTTATCCTCATAAGTTAAGAAATCTTTTGTTGGAATTACTTGTTCAATGGCACTTAATTGTTGATTACTATAATTACCTAGTACACTAATATTTACTTCCATCAAGTTTTCTACTAATTTTTCTACTATTATCTTATGATCATATTTAATAGCTTCTTCAATAGCAGCTTTTAATTCCTCTTTATTATGAGCAGTCTTAATGCCAATACTACTGCCTAATGTAGCTGGCTTTACGATAACTGGATAAGTTATTTTTTCAACACGAGCTAATACTTTTTCATTATCATCATCATATTCGTTATCATAGAACCAAACATAATCACAAACTGGCAAATTGTTTTCTTTAAAAATTTCCTTCATGAAAATTTTGTCTTGACCTACAGCTGATGCATAAACATCTCCACCTACAAATGGAATTCCAATAGATTCTAAGTAACCTTGTAAAACGCCATCCTCTACGTTGGTTCCATGTACAATTGGAAATACCATATCAATTTCTTTTACAATTCTTCTAAGACCTTTTTTATTCTGTAATACAAATTTTCCATTACTTTCATATAGTACTACATTTTTAGCATATCTTTTAATTAGCGATAAATCATTATAAGTTTCTATTTCCTTTAGCATTTCGCCTGTATACCACTGTCTATCCTTAGTAATATATATAGGAATGATTTCATATTTCTCACTATCCATTTTATTCATAGCCTGCATAGCTGAAATAATACTTACTTCATGCTCTACACTTTCGCCGCCAAAGATAACACCTAATCTAATTTTCATCTTAAAACACTTCCTTTAATCTTCGTTGTAACTATCTGGTAAATCATTTTCAAATAGTGCATAAATATCTTTATCTTTTTCCTTTAATTTATTAATTAATGGATAACTATCTACTACCTTATTTAAAATGTATATTTTCTCTTCTTTATAACCAGCTTTTATTAATCCATTATAAATTGGTTTTGTAATATTTTTCCCTATTAATATTACATAATCTGCAGCACTGGCTATCTGAGTACCGAATTTTTCATTATATTCATCCTGTTTATCACCAAGCTCTATCATTCCTGGAGTAACAACTACTTTTGTTCCTGGCATCATTTTTAATACTTCAACTGCCATTTCTGCTCCTACTGGATTAGAATTATAAGCATCATCTATCATATAAATATTACCTAAGTCTTTTAACTCTAGACGATGTTCTACTGATCTTACTTTTCTAACACCTTGCTGTAACTCATTAATACTCATACCTAATTTCTTACCTAAGGCTACGCTTGCTAAGATGTTATAAACATTATTTTTACCTAATAGTTTTGTTTCAAATGGATAATAATTATCATCACCTTTAAATTTAATATCAAATGTACTTCCCTTATTACTACATTTAATATTATATGCAACTACATCAGCATCCTGATTGGTAATTCCTATCCATACTACTTCTACATTATTTTTTATATGATAGCTTGTTTGCCATTCATCATCCTTATTTAAAATAGCTACACCATCACTAGGTAGGGATTCAATTAATTCAAACTTTGTTTTTTGAATATTTTCTCTTGTTTTAAAAGTTTCTAAATGAGCAGTACCAACACGTGTTAAAATACCATATTTAGGGTGAACCATATCACATAATGTCTTAATTTCACCTGGCCTATATGCTCCCATTTCAGCAATTAATATATCATCAAATTTATCTAAATGATTATTGATTGTAATCATAAGTCCATACTCTGTATTTAGATTTCTAGGAGTTGGTCTCGCTATATATTTTACATTTAAAATATCACTTAAAATATTTTTGCTACTAGTCTTACCATAACTTCCTGTGATTCCTATTACAGATAAATTGCTCATTGATTTTAATTTTCTTTGGGCTTGATGATAGTATTTTAAATAAACGCATCTTTCTACTGGTTTATTAATAAACTTAGCTAATAAAACAACTAAGAATTCTAAATAAACCATAATAGATGATATAATTAACATACTATAATTTAAGTTATTGTTTACTAGTATTACTACAAAAGGAATTAAATAAAGAATTGTAATTGTTACTAATAATCTTTTTACTCTAGCAGTAATTACTAGAGGTTTTTTTACTTGTTCTTTTTGTCTTACTTTTTTGATTCTTATCATATCTATTATATAAATAACTACTGATAAGATAATTAAAATATCATTTTTTAATAAACGACCTATTATTATGAAAAGACAAGATACAATATCTAAATTTAAAAATGCTGTTGCGATATTATTTGAAATCCATTTTAAGTATCTATTATTTTCATTATATAGATTTTGTTGAAGCATATGTAATGCTTTTTTTCCCTTTACGATTAAATAGAATAAAAATATTAAATACATTATATATGTAACTACCATATATTTTTTACCTCGCTTTCAAATTAATTATAGCATTCTAACTTTTAAATAACAATAAAATTTCCTTATTAACCCAATAAAAAATAAAAGAATTTAAAAAAATGTATAGCACATAGATTTGTATATTGATGATAATATTTAAAAAAATATATACAATTATTTATTTATATGTTATAATACGCGTCGTAATTTAAGAAAAGGAGAAAATATGGAAGAAAAAATTTTATTAAGCAATGCTAAACAAAAATTTGCTAGTGCAAAAACAATGTGTCCTGGTATGTCTGATGATGTTTATGCTCTAACAGATTACATTTCCCTAGTTGTACAAGATGATGTAGTTCCCAAAGGTCTAGCTCTATGCATGGTCTTAATTCAAGATGATTTACAAAAAAATAGAAATGGATTTCGTTCAAATGAACCATTACCTGAATATTTAAGTAATCATAGAAATCAAGCTATAGCCCAAATGGCATATATTCCACAAGTAGTAGATGCTATTGCAGATGAAGAATTTGCTGAAGAATTCAGAAAAATATGTAGTGAATTTTTTGGATTTAACACACCAAAGCGTGTAATTGTAGATGGAGATGTTCAATATCCTGAAAATGTTAGAGTTGCTGTTGATTGGTGGGCCAATGCTATTCAATCACCAAAAATTGATAATGGTGCTAATATTGATCCTTTCTTTTTAATGATGATATCTGGTAATAGGAAAGAACATTCAAAAGAGGAGATTAAAATATTTAAGGATAGTTTAGCCAGTGATATCTCAGAAGAGTTAGAAAATTATGGAAGATGTTCTTTATCTGCTGACTACCAACCTTGTGAAATTTTATCAAGAGCTGGGAAAAAGATTGGATTAGGTGGCTTAGATTATCCAGTGAAAACTAGAATGAGAATTTCTAATGAAGCGGTAGAAGTAGTAGAAGGATATGGTGCTAATACAAAAGTTATTTGGTCTAAAGAAAAAGACATTAATGATAGTCATATTCACAGATAAAATCTATTAAACTAGAAATAATTATTTTAATAACAGTACATAAACTAAATTTTAAATAATAAAAAGATTGTGACTTATTTACAAGAAACAATCTTTTTACTTTGATTTTATTATTTACTAAATGTATCTAACTATTTTAAAATTTTTTCTATTATTAATTTATTAACTCTATTTTTCTGTTTTTAATACTAAATTATTTTCCTTAAATTCATAGATTTTATTACATATTTTTTCAATATCGGGGCGATGAGTTACAATTATAATAGTTTTGTTAGCTAAGTGATTGATTATCATGTCAATTATTTTTTCTTCTGAAGCCTTATCTAAGTTAGAAGTAGGTTCATCTAATATATATATTTCTTTATCTTCAATAATGCCCCTAATTAAATTTAATCTTTGCTTTTGACCAGTAGATAGTCGTAATCCTTCTTCCCCTACTCTAGTATCTAATCCTTCTTTTAATCTATTATACCAATTCTCTAATCCTGCTTCTTTTATTAATCCTAATAACTTATTATCATCAATTTCCTTTCCTAAAGTTAAATTTTCTCGTACTGTTAAATCAAATAAATCGGTTTCTTGTGATATAAAAGCAATATCTAATTTTTTAGTAGTTTTTAAATCATTGATTTTATAGTTTTCTGGTGAAGTAAGAATATCTTTCGCAATAATATTCAAAACGGTTGTTTTTCCTTGCCCACTTTCTCCGATAATAGCTACTTTATCATTTTTATTAATTACTAGTTTGTCAATTTTAATAATTGTATTACTTTGTTCCTGGTATTGATATCTTATGTTATTTAATTCTAGCTTTTCAAAATTTGTAATGTACTTACTGTTTTCTTCTTCAATGATATCCTCTAGCCTATTGCTAGCTGCTGTTAAAGAATTAATATTAGAGAAGAAGCCAGATAAATCAATTAGTTCTCTTCCTACACCTTGAAAAATAGTGGCATAAAATAAAATATAAGATAAAACATTTTCTCCAGATTTCATTTTAAAATATAAGCTAATTAAAATTACAAAGTACATGAAATAGATTAAAAAACTAATTCCATGTGCTCTTAAAGAAACTACTTGTTTCATTCTTTTATAAGGTAATACGGTATCATTAAACTTTTTATTAATCTTATTTTTTGAAAAATCTATTGCTTTTAATTTCTTTACAGTCTTAATATTTTGTAGGAAATCAACATAGCAAGCATTATACTCAGCATTTTCTTCATTATATTTTTTTTGAACTTTTACAGCCATTTTACTTATCTTCATATTAATTATGATAATTAAAATAATTAATCCAATTGTAAATATAAATATTCCTTTATCTTGTTGATATACTTGATATAAGAAAATAGTCATAGCGATTACAAAACCATTTACAGTTGACATAATAAATTTTAAAAAGCTTTCACTTTCTGATACTACGACATCAATTTGTTTTTTAATAAATCCATTATGATTTTCATCTAATAGTTCACTACGCATTTTATATAATCTATTAAAATATGATAGTTGTAGTTTATTTTTAAACTTTTGAATATAAGTAGCTACATAAATGGTCCATATAGAATCACAAGATAATCTTATGACATGTAAACTTATTAATAATATAATTAAAATTTTAAATTTTTCTAGAGTAAATGGCTCTTTTGTATAAAACGATAATACTAATGGTATCAAATAGATACACAAATTTTCTATAAGAGCATTAAGATAACAACCAAAAAATTTCTTTTTATTTAACTGCTTAAAAGGGTACATACTTATCACTCCACTTTCATTATAACATAAAAAATACTGACAACAGTATTGCCAGTATTATTTTTTACAATTTTATTTAATTTATTACTTTACTGCATATTTTCTGATATATGGTTGATTATATTCTTTATCATCTTGTTCATCTACTAGTAGTACACCATGCATAAATCTACCATCTTGACTTGAATCTTGTGTCATTCTTGCTCTTTGTGATGAGTAATAGTTAGGATCTTGGAATGAATTTTCTCTTAGAAAAATATTTTCTTGCTTAATTCCAGAATCTTCTAATTGTTGTAATAATGCTTTTTTCTGATCTATCCATAAAATACCATCTTTTTCGTTTACGCAACCTTCCCAATTTTTTTTATTGCTAACCCAAGTTGGCTCTTTTAAATCATCATTTCCAATAAATGGTAGGCAATAAGTAAATGGTGAAACATCAACAACAATGTCGTCTGGATTACCACCTAATTGTGAAGCAATAGTAAATGGAACGCCTTTATTAATGTGCGCACCACTACAAAATGTAGAAGTAGCTTCATACGTTTTTAAATTCATGGCAATTACATTCGCACCATCTGAAATATTGAAGCCAATTACTACACCTGGAGTATTACGAGTTAGTTTAACTGTATCAGACCACACATCATAATCATATAAATCATTATGACTTTCTACATCTTCTTTAGTAATAGTATAAGCTGTGCCTGGAACATAAGGATGATTTTTATTAGCTTGTAATGACATAAATATTTTATTAATATCAAAACCAACCTCTTTTGCTATTGATTCCTTATGTTCTCTCATTAATCTTGTTCTTTCTTCTGAATTTTCCTCTAATCCTGGATAAAATGCCTTTGCTGTATTCATTTGTCCATGTTTTACTTGTGAATTAAATACTACAAAATTTTTAATCATTTATATTCTCCCCTCTGATTGCCATGTATTATACTATTTTTTGTGTCAAAAGTCAATTTTTATTTTTTAATGATAGTGTAAAATTATTTGGGGCAGACATAAAAAAAGAAAAACCTTTGTTATAATAAATTTGAGAAACACAATA
>CAKOXL010000041.1 GCA_934130105.1 uncultured Bacilli bacterium
TGGCTTCATAGCTCAGTCGGTAGAGCAGAGGACTGAAAATCCTCGTGTCGCTGGTTCGATTCCCGCTGGAGCCACCAGTTAAGTCAATAGAAAACCTTACTTGTGAGGTTTTTTTAATACCTATAAGTTGACATTTGATTGTTTTTAATATAAAATTATATTGTACTTAAATTGATTATAATGCATATCATGTATTATATGGGTCTATAGCCAAGCGGTAAGGCGTGGGACTGCAACTCCCTGATCGTTGGTTCAAATCCGACTAGGCCCTCCAAACGCGGACATAGTTTAATGGTAGAATACAACCTTGCCAAGGTTGCTGTGGGGGTCCGATTCCCCTTGTCCGCTCCATAATGAAATCTATTCGGAAAATACGAATTTACATATATGAATCATTCGAAAGAATGATTTTTTTTGTTATTGCAAAGAAATAGTTGTAAAAAAGTAATACGATTAATATTATTAAACAATTAGTTAAAAAATAATTATATTTGAAACAAAAAAAGATGACTATGAGTGTTAATACTTAGGATCATCTTTTTATCTATTTTTTTTAATTTCATCATTAGGTATTATTATTAAATTTCCTATATTATTACTATAATAATCAATATTGCTATATATTTTTTTTGCTCTTTCTACTTGTTTGAAATATTCTTTAACCATTTCATCATCTGGTGATGTATAAATTTTAGGTATGACTCCATTTCGAGATAGGTAATCAACTTTATTTACTACATCTACTAATTCTTCAAAATTATCTTTACCAATGTATCTTATAAGTTCATTATGATCTGCTTTAACTTTAGCACTAATAACTTGTTGTCTAAATTTTAATAATAATGGTTTTAATAAGTTTTTAGTAATTAATGCAGTATTATGATTGCTTACATCTGATAATGTGAATTCTGGTGGTTCAATTAAATATATTCCTTGTTTTTGTAACAATTCAACTGCTTCTATTGTAAAAATATCATTTATTGTCTCATTAAACTTCTCATATTTGCGAAAAGAATTGTCATAAGGGTTATTATCAACTTTTCTAAAATCTTCAAAACCCAATGCATTTGGTGAAACCTGGTCTATAATGTGTCCACATTCATGCATAAAAACATGAAATAAACTACCAGCATCACCACCTCTTATCGCATAATACATTACTGATATAAATTCATTGTCATTTTTAATTGCACCTCCATTAGTAATACATACCCTTTTGTTCTTTATTATTTCATAAATAAAATTTAACCCATTTTCATCATTATTGCTAAATATTCCTTTAGCATCAATAAAATCTTCTCTAGTCATAAAATATTCTCTAAGTGCTTCTTCATATCTATTTTCTCTAGTTGAAGTTATATAACTAATTAAATCATCTGGAGGTATATATTGTTTAATATTGGATTGATTTAAAAATTTTAAATAATCATCTATACTTTCTTCACTTAAAGAAAAACTATAAGATAAAAATTCATCCATTACATCCAGACCTAAGTTTTTCAAAAAATTTGCTTGCCAACAAATAATAAAAAATTTATCAGTAGGACTAACATCTTTTGATTCTAATTTTTTCATTTTATCAGAACTAAATGATTCAATAGGAGTTACAGAACTAATATCTAAATAGCCCAAAATAATATTCATTTTTTCTTCTGAAGATTTATCAGAAATGGCATTTATTATAGCAGTTGGTAACTTTAAATAAATATCAAGAAAAAGTAATTCTCTTTTTCTTTCTATAATCTCTTTTTTTCTTTCTGTTTCAAACTTTGCAAATTGTTCATAAGGATGTAGTTGTTCTTCCCATCTTCTATATTCTGATAATAACGGTTCATAAACTATATTAAATTTATCAATTTTTTCTAATATTCTACGATATTCTTCCGTTTCAACAAATAAATCAAAATTTTTTTCAGTTATTTGTTCATGATCATCATCAAGAAGACAGTTAATTATTTTAATTTTATTTTCCAAAAGTTTTTTGGATTGTTGCACATTACTAGGTTTAAAAGCCTGAAGTGGAGACCAGTAATCGGTGTCTTCACAAAAGCCAAAATATGAACCACCTATATAATATTCTAATACCTTTTCAATTTCATCATCTAATTGTTGCATATAATTATTTTTTTTGTATCTTTCCACATCTACACCAATTTTATCTAAAAATTCAATGGCATATTCACGTCTTTTACAACTTTTAATACATAATATATAATCATTTAATCCTATAATATCGTAATATGGGATTATTACAGCATTATTAATTCTTTGAAAAATAATATCTCGATATTCTTCACCATATACTTTAGTAAAAGCATCAACTACAAATGGTAATAGTCTTTTAAAATCAATACTCAAATTAACCATTTTGTACCTCGTCAATCAATTCTTGATTAAGTCTTTCAAAAGCCTCAAAATTGTTAGGATAATTTGATTTACCTCTATATTCTTTTTTATTGCCATTAGAATAGATAATAGATAATTTCCAATTATTACCATCAATAACATTTATGTTAATATACTCTCTATTCCAATTATCAATAATACCAAAAAATTTTTCTAAATATTTAAAAAATTTTTCTTCACTTATGACACTTGAAATATCTTTATATTTAATTTGAATTTTTTCTCCTATACTAATACTTAATGTTTGCCCATTAATTTCATATATTATGGTTTTAATACCTTTCATAACTACCACCTTTAATAATTATACCATAAAATTAATTTCATTAGACAAATTAGAAATACACTTACAAATTAACATATCAATTAACTTTCTAATATTTTATTAAGAGGTTATAGAATGAAAAATTATATAACTATTATAAATGATTATTTCAAAATATTGATTCCGTCATCATTAAAAAATTATAGTGAAGAAGTTTTAAATTATTCAACAGATAAACTAAAAGAGTTTTTGTCATTTTTTAAAGAACCAAACTATGAGAAAATAAAAGGTTCGTTTCTAATAAATCATGATGATTTTATTGATAGAATTAAAAAAGTGTCTGCTCCTAATTCATCATTACCTCCAAAATGGGCTACAGGATGTTTCTATGGTGGAAAAATACAAATATTGCTTAATGAAAACAATCCTTATGAAAGATTTAATACGCTTGCTCATTAAAGTTTTCATTTACTGGTTTCTAAATTTGTCTATGAAAAAAATTCTTGAAGGGAGTTTAAACTACTTTGTCTTAAAATATAATTTAAAGTAAGATTTGCTATAATTTTTCTTACTTTAAGTTAAACCATAAATCTTATTAAAAGTTTTATTTTTTAATCGTTTAATGATTTAACTATCAAATGATAATATATAGGTGCAAACAGTGTAATAATAGCAAGTAATATTTTAAAATAAATAATATTATTTGTTAAAGATACAATTAACATTAATATGTATCCAATTATTCTTCCTAGTCCCATTGAAATTGAAGTGTATCCAATATATTCTTCTCTATATTTTTCTATTTCACATTCTTTCACTAAATCGCCTTTTCTAGTATTATAAACAATATCGAAAATACAAAATGTGATTACATAACAAAAGTTATAAATTACTAAAGTTGTTTTATTAATATTTATTAGTAAACCCAAAACTCCTACTACGATAACGATAGAACATAGCATTAATATAAATTTAGCATTATTTTTGTTATAAAAGTTATTATATAACACTAAAGATACCATAGAACATATTGAAAAAATGGTAGTCAAAATTCCCAAATTTAAAGATGTTTTAAATGTCATGATAGTTATAATGATTATTAGAGTACTGATTGAACTTTCGATGATACCATATGCTATTCCTGAAAAACTAAAATCTTGAATTTTTTTAAGCTTATTTTCTTTAATATATCTTATAAATCCTTTTAGATCATATTTCTGCTTCTTTTCATTCTTTGTTTCTGTTTTAATAAATAAAGTTATTATTATTTGAATAATAGATAATATTAAAACGTATACAGCAATTTTTGCAAATGAATATAGTTCAATTGATGTTCCTAGGATGATAGGGGATATTATATTTAAAATTTTACTTAGTATTTTTTTAATAGACATATAGTTTTTTCTATTTTCATTATTTGTTACGTCTATATATATTAATTCGTGTGCACACCAGTATAATGTTTCAGAAAGAGCATATATTATTGCTATTAAAATAAAATTAGTTGCGATTTTTTCTGATAGTATAACTATAAATAAAATAAACAACGCCCTGGATATGATTCCTAGTGATAATATTTGTTTGTTTTTGGAGGGGTATGTTTTAATTATTTTACCAATTAAAACATTTCCTAAACTAAGTAAAGTGTATATTATTATATAATATATTGAAATTGTTGTTATATTTTCATTTGTTACCTTTAAAAAGTATGCAACTAAAAATGTTTCTATAAATACAGCTGTTAGGCTATAAATTAAATCACTGGCAATTAATAATTTTGCATTTTTTCCTATTTTCTTCTTCACAACTATTCTCCTTATAACTTAAATATTACGACAAATTATGACATTATTATACAATCAAATGCAAGTAATTTCCATATCTAAAAATACTGAAATTACTATATAATATTTTAAAGAATGATTGTATTTTGTAAGTTACTTAATTGTTCTATTAGTTATATGTAATTATTAAAAAACAGGAAAAAAATTTTAGATAATTTTCTCCTGTTTTTTATTAGTTTTCTTTTATCTTTGGAAATAAATCGTATAGATCATATCCTAATAAAGTATCAAAATAGTTTTTCAATTTAAATGTTTCAATTAAATGATAATGTGTATTTTTATAAACACCATGTCTTAATAATAAATCGATCATTCTTTTTTCTAATATTTGTAATTTAGTAGTGCACATTAAATCACATAAATTAATTATTTTTTCATAAATGGTATATTCTTTTAAAAGATATTCTTTTATGAAATTGTAGTTTTCATTAGTGGAATCAGTATAGTCTCTGTCATTTGCTAGACAGTTAATATCATTATTTAAGAATGAGTGTTTTATACATATACTGGCATATTCATCACCATATCCTAATGATTTTAAATAATTATAGCCATTAATTGCATGTGGAATTACTCCTTCATAACTATTCCATCCAAATCTTTTACCAATATCGTGGATATATCCTAATGTTTTTGCATAATTTTCATCTAAATTTAATGCATTAGCTATTTTACCTGCAGCATCACCAACGCAGATGGAGTGTGTAATCCAATCGTCATTTTTTGCCATGTTTCTACAATTATTTAATAGATTTAATGCATCATCACAATTTAATATCATAATTTTACTCCCTAATAAATTTTTTTCGTGTATTTGTTGATTTTTTTGTGTATTTAGTAATTATATAAGTAAATAGTATTTATTATCAATAATATTTTCTACCTATATTAAAACCTAAATGTATTTTACTATAAAATAATAAATATTTCCATATTCTTGTTAAATTTGGGAAAAGCATTTAGATAGTTATTATAAAAAGAAATATTTTTAATTATTACTTGTTTTTCTATTTAGTTTATAATATAATGATATTGATAACTATTATCAATAGGAGCAAATATGGAATCAAGAAAAACAAGACAAAAAGATATTATACTAGAAACTATTAAGCAAAACAGAAATCATCCTACAATAGCAGAAATTTATTCTGATGTAAAAAAAGTTGATGATACTATAGGGCAAGCAACTATTTATAGAAATGTTAAGCAGTTTGTAGAAGATAAAAAAATTGTCCAACTACCTACTAGTAGTGGAATTGATCGTTATGATTATTATAAAGATCATTTCCATTTTGAGTGTTTAGCATGTGGTAAAATCATTGATATTTTTGATGATAGTTTACTAAATGATTTAGTAAATAGATTCCAAGGTAGAGAAGAGCTTATTGAATATTACGATTTAATGTTAAAGGGCTATTGTAGTAGTTGTAGAAAAATAATGAAAGAAGGTATTAAAAATGGATTTTGAAAAATTAAAAGGAAGTAAAACAGAAAAGAATTTAATGACTGCTTTTGCAGGAGAGAGTCAAGCTAGAAATAAATATACTTATTATGCGTCTAAAGCTAAGAAGGACGGTTATGAGCAAATTGCTGCTATCTTTGAAGAAACGGCTAATAATGAAAAAGAACACGCTAAATTATGGTTTAAATATTTACATAATGGCGAAGTACCATCAACACTAACTAACTTAAAAGATGCAGCAGATGGAGAAAATTACGAATGGACTGATATGTATCAAAAGTTTAGTGAGGAAGCAAAGGAAGAAGGATTTAGTGAACTTGCTTATTTATTTGATGCTGTTGGTAAAATTGAAAAAGAACATGAACAAAGATATTTAACTTTACTTAAAAATATTGAAGATGAAACAATATTTGAAAAGAAGGAAGATAAAATTTGGATTTGTCGTAACTGTGGTCATGTTTATATTGGTACTAAAGCTTTAGATGTATGTCCTGTATGCAAACATCCTAAAAGCTTTATGGAAGTAAAAGCTAATAATTATGAATAGACTAGAAATAGTCTTTTTCTTTTGGTAATTTATGCCAGTTAAAAACCATCAAATGTGTTTAAAATAGGCTTTTTGCATATAATAAGTTATGATAAGTAGTTCTAAAGAAGGCCCTTAAGTTTGCATGTTTTATTATAATATGCTATACTTATTAAGCCCGAGAAAGAGGAATTATGAAAAAAGTTTATAATTATACCTTCAAGATTGTGTGCATTTATATATTAATATTATCAATCTTTTTAGTGTTTTGTTTTCAGGTAGATGTTGTTAATTACAGCAATGATGCTCAAAATATTAATAAAGAGAAAATATTAGGTAGTGTAACACTTTCTAAAAATCATCAAACAAATGATAATGATGATTTGATAGATGATGGTATAAACGAAGTAGAAGATGCTTCTTCCACTGGCAATAATAATGCAGATAAAGATACTACAAACTATGAATCAACTAAAAAAGAATCTGAAGTAGATAGTAATAAGCAAGTTAATGAAGTAATTAATATTGTTGATACTTCTAGTTTTGCGGTTTTACAGCAAGAAACAGTAAACATAAGTCATTACGGGCATGATTGTTATGGCTGTAAAACGGGATTAACTGCTTCTGGTTACTATGTAGGTGATGGTAGAATTTATTATCAAGATGATACATTTGGTAGTGTTAGAATTGTTGCTGCTGATACTAAATATCCACTTGGAAGTATTGTACGTATTAGATATAATTCAGTTGTTACTTTGGCAATTGTTTTAGATCGTGGTGGTGGTATTGGCGATGGCAAAAGATTTCAAATTGATTTACTTGCTAGAAGTGAATCAGAAGCTAGTAAGCTTGGAATTGTAAATAATGCTACTTTAGAAGTACTAAGATTAGGTTACTAATTTAGTATTTTTTTTATATGTAAGGAAAGTGCGTTTGGATTGGTATTGAATAGAAACTTGCTAATAAAAATCAACAGTTTTTAATAACATTTTTAAATTTTTATTTTTAAATATTTAGGTATGCT
>CAKOXL010000042.1 GCA_934130105.1 uncultured Bacilli bacterium
AATAAAAAAAGAAAATCAAATTTATTATAAAATTCAACTTTCTTTATTATTTGCCCCAAAACTCTTTACACTAACAATAATTTTACCTATGATAGCCATGCGAAGAATCAGATTCACCCGTAAAAAATTGTTTTAATCTATCAACAAATTTTAAATTTTTTCTTGCTACAACTTCAGTTGCCGTATGTAAATATGGTAAACACTTATCATTAACACCTGTAAAAAAACTATTTGGTAAACTCTTTATTTTTTCCATATACCAGCTAGCACTAATATCCGTTAAATAGTACTTACCAATTACTATATCATCAGGATAAAACTCTTTACCAATAGTTGATAGTTTAAACGCATCAAAATAGTATTTAATATTATCTAGATCAAATTCCATATAACCATTTGTAATCAAATTACTAGCTAAATTAATACCATAATCAGATAAACAGAAAAAATATCCAGCACTAGGAGCAGCTACTCTAATATTACCTCTTTTTTCACCATAATAAAGTGAAAAATCACACACATCTCTAGTAAAAAACTGTCTAATACTAGGATCAATCAAAAATTTCTTATTAACAATTCCCTCTTCAGTAATAATAGGAATAGAAACTGTAATCACTTCATGAAGAGTATCATTACAAACAACATTTCCAACATTAAATTGGTGATAATTAAGTCCAAGCTTTTGAAATAAAGCCCGATTAAAGTTTGCCATAATTCCACACTGACCATAAAAAGAAAAATCAGTTATATTAACTGGATTATCATAATTAATTGAAAGACGAGAATTATAAACTACATAATCTAAAAATAGTTTAGTTTCCTCTAAAGTAACGCCAGATAAAAGCTTTTTTTCTATATTAGCTACTTCTAAAATATTAATATCATCATTTTTAGGTTTAGCACTTAATATAAAATCATTTTCTTTTCTCATCATGATCACCAAGAAAAGTTTATCATACAAAAAGAAAAAAAGCTATTAAATAGCTTCTACAATCAACTTTATTGCGGTTCTTTCTTCCCCTTCTATTGTAATATCAGTAAAGGCTGGGATACAAACCAAATTTTTACCACTTGGTGCTACAAATCCTCTAGCTATTGCAATAGCCTTAATAGCTTGATTTAAAGCACCTGCACCTACTGCTTGAATTTCTACCATTCCCTTTTCACGAAATACATTAGCAAGTGCTCCTGCAACGCTATTTGGATTGGATTTTGATGAAACTTTAAGTGTTTCCATATTTATTAAATCATTCCTTTCTACAATATAGAATATGTAAAAGGAAAAAGAAAAAGACCAATTGGTCTTATAATTCTTCAACTGTATTTTTTGTATCATCTGATGGAATACTAATTGGTGTAACATCAGTATGAACATTTTCTACTGGTGTAAAACTAAAACTATTATTAGTTGTAGCAACACTAGGTTCATTAACCGGTGCTGGAATAACATCATCTACTGGTGTAGCTTGAATATTAATAGTAGGCTCTACTATTTTTACTTCTTTGTAAGCACCACCATAAGGTTCATGATGTACATCCATTTTAGGTAAAGATTGAGTAGCTTCTAAAGGATCATTTCCACCATAAATAGTTACTGGTTTCTCTACCTTAATAGCATCATTCATATGATTATTTACACTAGTTTCACCATTACTAATTGGATTAGTATTAATAACTGGTATATCAATTGATATTGGACTAGGATTTGTATTATCTTTATCCATAGATAAATTATCATCTACTACACTATTAGAAAATTGATTATCAAAAGTAGCAATGTTACTACTAGCTAAATTATCACTTACTGGAAGTGGTTCATCAATCTTAATAGTATTAACTTCTAAATCACTACTAGTATTAGTTCCTAAATTAACACTATCAGTATTATTACTAAAAGTATTTTCAACTATATTATTATTAATGTTAGTACTAACATTAGTAACCCCATTATTAATACTAGGTACATCAACAGTAGTATTAAGTTGAGTAGAATTATCAACTGAATTATTACTATTATCTAAATTACTTAGGTTAGAAGCATTCACCTTTTCTGTTTTAGGCTTTTTATTATCTAGTATAAATAAGATTATCGCAATTACTAGTAATATAACTCCACATGCAATTAAAATACCAGGAATTGTAGTAAACCAATCTAACATTCTTTCATCTCCCTCATTTTATTCTATTAAAATAATAACAAAAAAAAACAATAATTGCAATTATTTTTATAAAAATAACTTCCAATCATTATTTTTTTCTGGGTACCTTTCAAAATACATTCTATTTTTCGTAATAGGATGAAGAAATGATAATTGATAACTGCATAAACAGATTTGCTTAAAATCTTGCTTTCCGTATCTTTGATCTCCCACTAATGGATAATTACGACTAGCAAACTGTACTCTAATTTGATGATGTCTACCTGTTATTAATTCAATACGAACCAAACTACAATTATCTTTTTCCTTTAAAACTTCATACTTTAAAACCGATTTTTTACCATTTTTGTTATTAATAACAGTATTACCATCAGCCCTTTTTTCTAAATAATCACAAAATTCGCCTTTTTTTTCAGGAATTATACCATTTATAATAGCTAAATAATGTTTAGAAAATTCATGATTTTTAATCTGTGATGTAAGACGACTTGCAGCTTTACTAGTTTTTGCAAAAACCATAACTCCTTCTACTGGCCTATCAAGTCTATGTACAAGTCCTAAAAAAACATTACCAGGTTTATTATATTTTTCTTTAATATATTCTTTTATTATTGTTAGCATATCTTTATCATGCGTTGCATCACCCTGACTTAAAACATTAGCTGGTTTATACACAACGATAATATGATTATCTTCATATAAAATTTCTAATTTATTCATAAAATTCCACTCTTCCTGTTATCCCACAGGGTAAGATCAAGTCATGCTTTTTAATTTCAAGGCCAATTTCCTGAACTTCTACATTTGCCTTATATTTAGGTAAAATTCTAAGTTTTACTAAATTGTTAATAACTTCTTTTGTTAACCCACCAGTATAAGAATTAATTAATAAAAATAGCGGTTTATCACTAAGAAGTTCAACACATAAAGATAATAACTTATCTAAATCTTTTTCAATATCCCAAACTTCACCATTTGCTCCTCTTCCATAACTAGGTGGATCCATAATAATAGCATCGTATTTATTACCACGTCTAATCTCTCGTTGTACAAATTTCAAAACGTCATCAACTAAATAGCGAATTGGAGCATCTGTCAATTTACTATCTTTGACATTTTCTTTACACCAATCAACCATACCACGTGACGAATCAACATGAACAACACTAGCACCAGCTTTTAAACAAGCAACACTAGCACCACCAGTATAAGCAAATAAATTAAGTACTTTAATAGAACGATTACTATTTTTTATTTTGTCAATCATATAATCCCAATTTACAGCTTGTTCAGGAAATAAACCCGTATGTTTAAATCCCATTTGTTTAATATTAAATGTCAAATCGTTGTAATGAACTAACCAACTAGAAGGCGTATTTTTTAAATTTTCCCAATATCCGCCACCCTTATTACTACGATGATAAATAGCATTAATATTTGAGTACTTTTTTAATAAATCACCATTATCCCAAATAACTTGAGGATCTGGTCTAAGTAAAAATATATCTCCCCATCTTTCTAATTTCATACCATTAGAACTATCAATAATTTCATAATCTTTCCATTTATTTGCTATCCACATAAAAATCACCTACCAACATTTTAACATAAAGTAAAAGAAAAATCAGCCATTTTGATTTTTCTTTTCACCAAGTATTTTAGATAAAGTATGATCACTAGTATCATCTTGTAATTTATAATAATTACTAGCATTAGTATTAAAATAAGATTTATAAACGGGTATATAATTTGTATTTAAACAAGCAATATAATCCAATATTGTTGTTATAGAGCTATCTGTTAATTTACCAGACTGAAGACATGGTAAAATAAAAGGATAAATTTTACTTATTTCAAATTTTGCTTCTGAAAGATCATTACCAACACTATTAATACCATAACTTTGTAATTCACTCATAAATGAATCATAACTTTCTTTATCAGGGTTAATTTTCAATAACTCTTCTTCAATTATAGATATATTCTCTTTTGAATAAGCTTCTAACATTTTATCTGGGCCGATTAATTCACAAACGACTTTGGTTAGTAAAACAAAATTATTATAAGTAGTAGGAATGCCATCATTAAAATATTCGCAATTTAATAATTCAGTCATTCCTTCATTCAATGAAACATTATCAATACAGCCAGTTAAATGAATAAATTCATGTTGTAAAACAGTTGAATAAATTTCACTATTTACACCAAATATGCTGATAACACCTAAATCTTTTCGACATGAACCAGCTTTAAAATCATTATCACAATCACTATGTACTATACCAAATGATGCAAATCTCTCATAAATTTTTTCATAATCGAGATAAGGATTATCATTTAAATAACCACTTATTTCCGAAATAATTTCATAATCATCTTCATTTATCAAAGGATTTACATTAACTGCATCAATCAAAGTATCAGTAGCATAACTAGTATCATTAATATCCGTTTTTTCATCACTAAATGGATTTTCAATATCCGATAATACCTTAAAGTGATCGATTGAAGTAGTAACTAAATTATATTTATAATTCATCTGATCAAGATTAACCTGAATATTTCTAACTCCAACACCAATATCTGATGATAACAAAACTAAACCTAAACTTAATCTTATTTTTTTTATAACATTTTTTTCAATAGCTTTGGTATCACTTACCAAATTAGATGCAATAAATCTAATATAATTATAAAAAGCTAAAACACCAGCAATACTAGAAATATAACCAAGGCCATAATATAGACTAGAAATTGATAAAAATTCTAAAGCCATCCCGCTCTGTGCAAATGATAGCTCACAACTTTTGGAAATCTTAGCTTTCTTTATCAAAATTTCTTCATTAACTTCACTAGGAAATTGTGTATTTTCATCTTCTATAACGATACTGTTATTTTTAAAATCACTACTAGTAGACTCTTTTTCCAAAGTAGTAATAAAACTTTTTAACTTCTTATCAAGTATTTTTTCTTCATTTCTTTTTCTTTTATCATTTAACTTATCATAAAAAGAAGGTAAACCACAATAATTACTACTACCATCATTATACTTAACTAAAAATTCACATAAGATATCACTATCATCAAAATTACGTATATAAATCTTATCTATTTGCCTCTTCTTCATAAAAATACCCCCTGAATTTCAAGTATAGACTATGGCACTTATCTACATCCATTTCCTCTTTATTTAAATAAGGATTATTAATGCCCAAAGTCTCATACTTCGAATCACCCAACTTATGATAAGGCAAAAACTCAATTTTTTCAACATTTTTTATTCTTTTTATAAATTTTGCTAATCCTTTTATATACTCCATATTATCATGAACACCAGGAACAATTACCTGCCTAATCCAAACTTTTTTACCACTTTCATTTAAACAAGTAACAAACTTTTTAAATTCTGTCATTTCACTTCCCGTTAAATCTAAATATCCACTATCAGTAATATGTTTAATGTCTAAAAGGATCAAGTCAACATAAGATAAGATTTCTTTATAATGGCCTATTCCTACCCCCGCAGTATCTAAAGCAATATGAATATTCTCTTTTTTTAAAAGGGGAAAAACACTTAATAAAAACTCTGCCTGCAAAAGAGGTTCCCCTCCTGAAAAAGTAACTCCCCCATTATTTCGTTTAAAGTAAGGCTTATTTCTTAAAATCTTTTGAACTAATAAATCAGGAGTATAATTTTCTTTTCCTTTTGTCCACATTTCAGGGTTATGACAAAACTTGCATCTTAACTTGCACCCACTTAAAAATACTACTGTACGAATCCCAGGTCCATCAACAAGACCAAAGGATTCGATAGAATCAACAGCACCCATTATCATATTTTTTCATGGAAAGTTCGTGAGATTACTTCTTCTTGTTGAGCACGTGTTAGACGATTAAAACGTACAGCATAACCAGATACACGAATTGTTAAAAGAGGATATTTTTCAGGATGTTCCATGGCATCAACTAAAGTTTCACGATTTAAAACATTTACATTTAAATGGTGTGCTCCTTGTATAAAATAACCATCAAGTAAGCTTACTAAGTTTTCTACTCTTTCTTCCATTGTATGACCTAGTGAGTTTGGTACGATAGAAAAAGTATTACTAATTCCATCACGGCAACAATCTTGGTAAGGTATTTTAGCAACACTATTTAAACTACTAATAGCACCACTACTATCTCTTCCATGCATAGGATTTGCTCCTGGTGCAAAAGGAACTCCCTTTTTTCTACCATCAGGAGTAGAACCAGTCTTTTTACCATAAACAACATTAGAAGTAATTGTTAAAACAGATAAAGTTGGAGTAGCATCACGATAGCATGGGTGTTTTTTTAACTCTTCATACATTTTTTCAAGAACCATAACTGCAATACTATCTACTCTATCATCATCATTTCCATACTTAGGAAAATCTCCAGTAATAGAAAAATCAACAATAATACCGCTATCGTTACGAATTGGTTTTACTCTAGCATATTTAATTGCAGATAAACTATCACAAACTACTGATAATCCTGCAACACCATATGCCATTAAACGATTAACATGAGTATCATGTAAAGCCATTTGACTAGCTTCATAAGCATACTTATCATGCATATAGTGAATAATATTCATACTATCTGCATAAAT
>CAKOXL010000043.1 GCA_934130105.1 uncultured Bacilli bacterium
TATAACTACTCTTTATACAAGTAGTCCTATAACTTTGTTTACTAAATTTATTTTTAAATACTGGATATCCACTTCTTCTACTAAAAAAATTTTTATAACTATCTTCTAAATTAAAGATACTATTTCTTAAGCTGCAACTATCTACTTCTTTTAAAAATGGATATTCTACTACTAATTCTTTTAATTCATTACACATATCATATGCTTTTTGATAACCATTTTCCTTACATTTATTTAGAAAATAATTATATACAAATCTGCCACACCCAAATGTTTTATGAACTAATATTTTTTGACTATCTGTTAAATACATTCTGAATTTATAAGCTTTATACATGATGATATCCCCCTTGATGGTTATGTCTTACTATTATAATCAAACTTATGTTTGTCAATAAAATATAGTAAAAAAATTAACTTTAAGTATAACTAATACATTATTATTGATACCAATTAACCATCATTAAGCATGACTTTCCTATTATATAAAAAAGATAGTATTTCTACTATCAATAATCTAATTATTAATATGTCCTTATTTAATTTTCTTTTTCTTTGCAGTATTAGTTGTTCTTAACATCGATTCCAATTTAATCAACTACTTTTATTAGATATAGATTATTTGGAATTATAAACAAATGGATTGCTAGAGAAATGATTGAAACAGAAGAAGAATTATTAAAAATAATGCAGAAAAAATAGACCTCTTGGTCTATTTAATTTATACATCTAAAATGCATTGACTTTTCTACAAAATGTATATACTTCAAAATGTTCCATTACAATTATTCTATCTTTTTACTTCTATACAATATTTTCCTTCTCTATTATCAATTTCTATCAGCTACTTAGAAAGTCCAAACTAATTTTTATTAGGTTTCTAATTTTCTAAATCATATTTATCCATTATAGAACAAGAGCCATCATCATAGGAATAACATGGATAAGCATATTGTTCTTCTTTATTTCCATCAACTTCATTAATGTTTATTACATTTATAATAAGTGCATCATAATTTTCGTTATCTTTTATTTTTTCAAAAACACCTTCTATCTCATACCAAGTATTTTCTTTTATTTTACTTAAATCATATTTGGCGAAAAAACCTCCAAATCCTGCATCGGCCGCACAACAACTAATAATGTATTTTCCTATTGCAAAATAGTTACTTGATATAAATTGAAGATTTTTTATTGCAAAACCTTTTACTCTGATTTTTTTACCAACAAAATAATCAATATCATAACCCTCCATGCTTGGATAAGTTAAAATACCTGATAGCATTGAATAACTGGCATCAACAACATCATAGTCAACTGTAGAAAAATCATATTCGGGTTCAGGAGTTACTATTTCCTCATTATTATTTTCTTCCGTTTTATTCTCTTCTTTACTTGGCTCTTCATTTGTTTGTTCTTCTTGATTTGTGTTTATCGCTTCTTTATTTTCAATTTGTTCCTCATCATTAGAAATTACTTTATTGCTTGTATTTTTATATAATGCATTACGATTATTTGCTAGACTAGCAGTTAATCTTCCATCTCCTGCAAATATAATCATGGCAATTGGTAATAACAATATTATATCAGTAAACTTAAACTTATATGAAATATGATTATTTAGACATATCACAAGTCCAATTATTAAAAGTGGAACTACTGACCAAATTATGTATTTTTGCATTTGAGGTGCTAAATAATTACCTAGATTACCAGTTAATTTAACATAAAGAATTAATGCTACATATATTAAACAAATTATTCCTAAAAAACGCTTTTTCATAATAAGCCTCCCATAAGAACACATGATATAAATATAGTTATAAATATAAGTAGTATTAAAGTAATAACAAAACTCTTTTTATAATTACCAAATAATACTATTGTATTTTTTATATCTATCATTGGTCCTAATAAAAGATAAGCCATTATAGGAGTAATACCAAATGAATTAAGAAGTGATTTACCTACAAATGAATCAGATGTAGAACAAAGAGATATTAAGTAAGCAAAAAGCATTAAAACTAGTATAGCAAGTATTCTATTCTCATTAAACATAAGTAATATTTGTCTTGGAAGTAATACTTGAACTAAACTTGCAATAACAGCACCAAACATTAAATATTTTACAACATCAAACATATCATAAGCAGTATGTTTGAATATAAATAATATGTCGTTTTTTAATGTTCTTTTTTCTTCCTTTTCCTCATGAAGTTCTTCTATACCACAATCAACCATTAAATCTTTAAAATCATCATCTATTTCATCGTGATTATATTCATGTTCATGATGATGATGGCATTCATGATTGTGTTCATGATGATGACAACAGCATTCTTCATTTTCATCACTATTATTAATAGTAACCTTGCCTTTAAATATAAGTCCCATTACAACACCAATTATAAAGGCAATTCCTATTCCTAGAATTAATCTTAACCAAAATATCTGGGGATTAGTTCTATAAAATGCTGAATATGTTGAGAGTAATACAACAGGATTTATAATTGGAGAAGCAAGCATAAATGAAATTGCTACATTAAGTGGTACTTTTTTCTTAATAAGTCTTTTTGATACAGGAATAACTGCACAATCACAAGCTGGTAAGAAAAATCCTAAAAATATTCCCATGAAAGAACCTAAAACTACATTCTTGGGTATTAATTTTGCCATTGTATCATTACTAACATATCTTTCTATTACCGAAGATATTAAAGAACCTAAAAGTAGAAATGGCAAACTTTCAAAAAAGATTGAAATAAATATTATTGAAATATTTTTTATTATATCCATCATTTTCTCCTTATCTTTAAGAATGAAATTATTTTAAATATAAAGAAGATAATTAGATTAATAATTACAATTGTAGAACCAGTTGGATATTCATTTACAAATGATAAAGTAAGTCCTACACTAAATGATATTATACTTATAACAACACTTGATATGACAACACTTTTAAATGTTTTAAAATATTGCATTGAGGATAGTGTTGGAAAAATAATTAAACTTGATATTAAAAGTGAACCCATAAGTCTCATACCTAGAACTACTACTATTGAACATAGACTTGCAAAAATCATATTATAAATATCTGTTTTAATTCCTATTGACTTAGCAAATTTCTCATCAAATGTTATAGCAAATATTTTATTGTAAGAAAAAATATATAATAAGATTACCAGTATTGTTAAGATTACACTTATAACTACATCATGGCTATTTATTGACAAAATACTTCCAAATAAATAATTATTTATATCGGTATTTACTCCCTTTGTTACAGAAATAGCAAATGTTCCAATAGCAAGAGAACTACTTGATACTAATGCAATCATGGAATCTCCATGTACTTTGCTACTATCATTTAATTTTAAGATAAAGAAGGATACGATTATAACAATGGGAATAGCAAATTCTAAAGGGGCAAATCCCATTATAGTAGCAATAGCAAATGCACCAAATCCAACATGAGATAGTCCATCTCCTATCATGGAGTTTCTCTTTAAAACTAAAGATGAACCAATTAATGATGCACATAAAGAAATTAATAATCCGACAATAAATGCTCTAACCATAAATGAATATGAAAACATATCAAATATATTACTCATGATGCACCTTCTTTATAAAATTTTCTGTCGTTCCATAAAAAATGTCATCTTCTCTTAAAGAAAGTATTTTATTGCCAATTAAATTGTTATGATCTAAGTCATGAGTAATCATTATAATCGTTATATTATAGTTCTTATTTAAGTTTGTTAATATATCATATAAGTTTTTCTTTGATTTACTATCAAGGTTATCAGAAGGTTCATCAAGTATAAGTAATTTTGAAGTAGCACAAAGACTTCTTGCAAGTAAAACTTTTTGTCTTTGTCCACCTGAAAGTTCTGAAAAGTGTTTGTTTTTTAAGCTTTCAATACCAAGTATTTTTAAGTTTTTAATAGCTAACTTTTTATCTTCTTTTGTATAAAATAAACTCCTGCTCTTTTTATTTAAAGTTCCAGATAATACAATTTCTAAAACTGATGCTGGAAAATTAGAATCTACCTTTGTTTCTTGTGGCATGTATCCTATAAAATTTTGCTTAAGATTATTAAAAGTAATAGTACCAGAAATAGGTTTTATAAGCCCAAGTATTCCTTTTATTAAAGTAGATTTACCTGAGCCATTTGGACCTACTACACACAAAAACGCATTTTCTTCTATTTTTAAATTAACATTTTTAAGGACGATATTACCATCATATCCTAAAGATAGATTTTTAATATCTATTAAACTCATTAGTTAAGAGCTTCTTTTAAAACTTTAGTATTTTCTTCCATAATATCTACATAAGTTACACCAGCATCAAAATCCTTTTGTGAAATATTATGAGCAGTATTAAATTCTAATACTTTAGCACCTGTTTCTTTACTGATTGCTTCAGCTATTTTTCCATTTGATAATTCTATATGGAATATTACAGGTATTTTATCTTCTTTTACTTTATCAACTAAATAAGATATTGTTTTTGCACTTGCTTCAGTTTGATGAGAACATCCTGGAAAAGCAGCATAATATTTAAGATTATATTCATCTACAAAATAACGAAGTGGGAATCTATCTCCAAATATTATTTCTTTTCTTTTAGCATTTTTAACTATATCTTTAAATTCATTATCTATTTTTTCTAACTTGTCAGTATATTCTTTAGCACTATCTTCATATACTTTTTTATTATCATTATCAATAGATACTACTTCATCTCTTAATGCATTTACAATTTTAATAGCATTTACTGGACTAGTCCAAACATGTTCATCATATTCTACTTCTTCTTCATCATGATGTTCTTCCTCTTCTTCATGTTCTTCATCTTCCATACCTTCTACTATTTCTTCTTCTTTAACATCTACTAAATCCATCATTTTAATTACTTTAGTCTTATCAGTATCAATGTCATCTAAAATATCACTAATCCATTCATCTGATTCACCACCAGTATAAATAAACAAATCACTATTCTTTATATCAATAATATCTTGTGGTGTTGGTTCAAAATCATGAGATTCAGCACCCGGCTTTAATAACATTTTTAATTCTACATCTTTGTTATCTTTTACTACAGCACGAGCAAAGTCATAGCTTGGAAAATTTGTAGTTACAATAGTTAGTTTATTTTCATTGTCTTTATTTTTATTGCATCCTGTTAAACTTACTATGCTAAAAACAGCCACAACAAAAACTAATAATATTTTACTTATTTTTTTCATTATATCCTCCATCTTTAATTTACTATTTTAAAGATGGATTTTAGTCATTTAACCTCACTTTAAGATCTACTAATGTGGAATCTATAATATTATATTTATAATTCTTATAATAAACATTTTTTACAAAAATTATGCACAATAAGACTATAGTTACTCCACCAAAACCTAAACCTAGATTTTTTAAATTATCTTCAGTTTGATGAATTAATATACATATAGGACAATCTTCAGTATGAGTGCAGTCGTGATTATAGTTTTTTAGTAAAAAGCAAAAATTTAGTATTATTGATACTAATAAACTAATAGCTAAAAATTTATATATTCTTTTGCTACTCATAAAAAATTCCTCCTATCTTTTGTTTTTACATTTATTACACAATCCTGTAATTATTATATTATCATTTTTAACTTTAAATGAATGGTTCTTTAAAACATGGTTAGTAAAATCATTAATACAGTCACAGTCAACATGAGTAACAGCACCACACTTATCACACTTTAAGTAGAAATGATTATCACATTCACAGCTTTCTAAATATTGATACTTGGCAATACCGTTTTCATATATCTTCTTTAAGACATTATTTTTTTCTAAGTCTTCCAAATGCCTATATATTGTTGTAAGTCCAATATTTAGGTTATCATTCTTCATTTTTTCATAAAGTTCTTTTGAACTAAATAAGTTATTCATATTTTTTATATAATTATTTATTAGTTCTTTTTGTTTTGTATTATAATTTTCTCTATTACTCATTAAACCACCCAATTTGAAAATTTTTTTCATATTCATTATAGCACTAATATCAATATTACACAATACTATTCAAAAAAATGATAGTGTAAAATTATTTGGGGCAGACATAAAAAAAGAAAAACCTTTGTTATAATAAATTTGAGAAACACAATA
>CAKOXL010000044.1 GCA_934130105.1 uncultured Bacilli bacterium
GCATACCTAAATATTTAAAAATAAAAATTTAAAAATGTTATTAAAAACTGTTGATTTTTATTAGCAAGTTTTTATTTAGTTTTTCTATTTCAGTGTTTATCTTTCCTCCGAAAGCATCTTTAAAAATCATTGATAGACCTATTAAGACTAAAATTACTGGGAAAGCTAATTTCCATATTAAATCAAAAGCTATAATATCTTGGCATCCTAAAAACAATGCTACACCAATTAGTAAACCTATTAAATTACCAATTTTTTCATTTTTACTAAATAGTCCTATAAGACATGGTATGATAATAAACATAGTCCACCAACCATCAAAAAAGATATTGACACTCGTTATTCCAAGTGCATTTCCTCCAATTATTAATCCTATAATTACTAAAACTATTCCCCATAACATATTTTCACTTTTTTTCACTTGAATTTCCTCCTTTAAAAACTGCGATAAATAAATTATTATTAATTAATCTATAATCAACTTAATTTATTTAACTTATACTTTTACCAAATTTATATGCATCTTGATAAGCTTTTGTTTTTTCTATTTCCAAACTTGCCATTTTATCGCCAATAATAATATTTCTTTCTAAAGCATTTGGTAAGCATTTGATAAAACCTCTAAAAGTATTGATTGCAATATCTAAATCACTTTTATAAGGTTCTTCATATGGTGCAGCACAAGACAAAATAAAATAAAATTCCTTATTGCTTAATAAATTAAACTTGGCATAACTTCTATCAATTAAAGTTTTCATTTGTCCCGTAATAGAATAAAAATATATTGGACTTGCTAAAACAATAACATCTGCCTGCATCATTTTATCTAATATTTCTGATACATCATCTTTAAAAACACAACGGCCATCATTTCTTTGGCAAGTATTGCATCCAAGACAATAATTAATATTTTTACCCTTTAGTTCTAATAATTCTACTTTATTCAAAGATTCCCTCGCACCTTTTTCAAATTGTTTACATAGTTTTTTAGTATGTTGCGTTCCGCTTAATGATGAAGATATAATCAATACATTTTTACTCATTTAAATTTCCCCTTTTAAGATTAACTACTTAAGTTTTATTTATATTAAACTTATATAATCATTATACCATGAATGATAGTTTTTTTATTTTAAATTTATATTAAGATGAATTTAAAAATTTTAATTTCTATATTCGTAATATCATTTTTATGATATTACACGTTACAGTAATTACTTTCCTTTTTAGCTATAATTCATAATATTTTTTTAAAACATGGCATAGTTCATTCATTATGTAATTTGAATCATACTTTGACGAATTAAATTCAACTCTAATCTGTTGTTCAGAGTTCCAAAAATCAATTATAAAATCAATTTCTCCAGTTTCAATAAATTTATCGTAAGGTAAATTTATAATATTAGGAAAAGATAAATTAGCATCAAAATTAAGATTATATCCAATGATAAACAGATCACAATCTAAAGGGATCATATTTAAAATATTTGAATTTCTTTTTGTTAATTTAATACATTGTATATCCTTTCTATATTCTATTTTTTGCCTATCAAGTTCTTCAAATATTTCGTCTTTTTCATCTATGTAATCTGCAATTAGTATAATGTTATTATATTTAAACAAGTTTAATGTTTTGTTTATTATTTCATATTTAATTTCTATATTGTCAACATCTATTATAGTGATATTATTTTTCTTCCATAATGATTTTTTTATTTTCATTTTTTACTCTCCTATTTTACACCATTGTAATATAAATAATAAATTATGTAATTAATACCTTTATAAAAATAATATTTTTATTTACTGTCAATTATAAAAATTAATAACTAGTTTCGACATAATACCAATGTTCTTTTAACTTTATAATTTTTGTAATTAAATTTTTGGATTTATTTTCATATATTAGTTTTTCATCAGCAGATGTATAAAAAAGCTCGACCAATCAGTTGAGCTTTTTTATTAATTTTACTGATTGTGAAATATACCATGTATTTAAACTATAATCATTAATATATTGTTACAATCAATTTATTATATTTATATAATATTTTCTATTATATACACAACATTATCATCTTGCATATATATTATATATAAATTAGAAAATCCTTTTGACTTAGTTTCAATATAATATTTATATTCTTTATTAAAATCAATTTTATTTTTTTCTTCAGCCTCGAGTCTATCTAATAATTTATTTATTTCAGTTTCAACTTTAACATTTTTATCAGTATTCCAAGCTATATTATCTAATTTTTTAATACTTTTTGGTGAATTATATATAACTGAAGTATAAAAGATTCCATCACCTCCAAAATTATTTCCCGTGCCTTTATAATATAAGATTTTAGTAGTGTATGGTAACTTTACATCCCAATTGATATTTAGTGCCACAATAGAATTAACAAATTTATTATATAAAAGTGCTATAATTAATATCACTAATAAAATTTTCATTATTTTTTTTAGCTTCATATACATAGTCCTCACTTATTTTTATTTTTGACAAATATTATAATCATAGGAAATAATTTGTTCATAATTAGAATTTAACATTACTTGGAATTATAATACTGATAAGTATCTGTTTTTATTATAACATTATCTACTATATTTGTATCAATTTAAACTAATTTAAACGGTCGAAAGTATTTTTTAATTTTAAAAATATTTTCTTTACTAATACACTAAATCTATTGGTTTTTTCTCCAATGATAAGTATCTTCAAAAACATTTAATCGTTTTCCATTAATTTCTACAATTTCATTATCTATCCATTTCATATCTATATGATACTCAGGATAATTATAATATATATTGTATTTTTTACCAGTATCATAATTAATAAATTCAACACGTGTTGAATCAGCAGTTATTGAACTGTTGCTATCTATAATATAAGATTTTAAAGCATACTTTTGATTAGGAGAAATTATTTCCTCACAAAAGTTGCCTTTTGGAATATTATTAATATTATAATCTCTTTGATAAATTGCAACAACAATAACTCCTATAATTAAAAGACAAATTAAATATTTTCTAATTTTCATTATCATACTTTATCGCACCCATTCCAATATAATAACTATCCCTTGGATCATCACAGAAAGACAATGTGAAACAACAAGGAGTATATCTATTTTTATTCAACTCTTGATTAACTCCTGCACCAAATGTAAGAAATCCAGCATCATATCCTAATGCTCTACCTATATATCCAAAATTAAAATTACCAATATCTTGAGCTTCCATAATTATTCCATCATAACTTACAGTTTTTTCTTTCCATTCGTCCGTTAATTTCAAGTCATACTTTTTACCATCATCGACATTTTCTATAAAATAGTTCAATTTTTGCACTGGATTCATATTTTTTGTATCTCTCACAACATCTTCTGCATTCTTCTTTAACATTTTACTATTTTCTAAGTAATACTTAGTTTCTACTCCATCTACTAGTTTAGAAATTCTTATAACATCTACATTGTAATCATAACTGATATTCAAGTTTTTAGTAGTATCTACATAATTACTTAAGCTTCTAACATTAATCAAACTCATCTCTATATTATTGGATTGACTATTTTGCCACATTTAATGCTATTTCTGTTATAACTAGTTAATTGGTCTCACCAATTAAAATTATAATACTGATAAGTATCTGTTTTTATTATAACATTATCTACTATATTTGTAGTGATTTTAGTTAACAATTTTCTACTATTTTCATCATATTCATTTTAAATAAGGATATTTAAAAAAGAATCATTAGAAATTCTAACAATTCTTTCATGTTTTTGTGGCTTTTTATTTATTCTTATTCTTTAAATCCATAGTACTTTAAAGCTCTTAAAGTCTTTGGACCGATATTTCCATCTATTACATCATCATATTTTCCATCTAATTTAGCTCTTTTTTGAAATTCAATAGTCCATTTTTTCAAATTATGACCAAAATAATTTCCGTCTAATGCAGAATGTGCTTTGGTTTTAGCATCAGCTCCACTATAAAAATATCCATAAAAGTTTTCTGCAAAAAAACTACATATTTTTCCAATATTCTCATGATAATTTCCTAAACTAAAATATCCTTTTGTTCCAAAAAATTCTTCTTTTAATTGATTATTATCTGGTACTTCTTGAAATAAAATATCACTTGATGAATAGACTTTTGTAAACGTTTTATCTATAAACATTACCTCTTCAGGTTTCATACAGTAACCCTTTGATACCCATTTATTATTGCTATTTTTAATTAGTCCATCGCCTAAGCTTTTATCGGCATTTCCACATACTAAATGCAAATGATTAGAAGTTGTTCCGTCTACTCCTTCCTCACAAATCGGTTGACCCATTTTTACGATAGAACCAACTTTTAAGTTTTTAGCATAAGGATCATAATCATTCCAATGAGTGAGTGCCATAAAAGGAGTCATGATACCACTAGGGGTATTACATTTATCTAATGCCACTAACCAAATGGTGTTGGTAGTTGTATTACCTATACCCTTAATAGTTACCACTTCCATATCAACAGGTGCATAATATGGTTCCCTACCTGCATCAATACCCGCAATATCTATTGGGTAATCTGCATAATCTTTACTTTGATACCAATGAGGTTTATGAGATACTGTACCGTTATAGCTTTGGGTAATTCTCATATTTTTCATTCCAAATATAAAGTTTTTCATTTATTTACCTTATATAATTTCATTGCTTTCTTTAATTTTTTCAAAATATCTTGAAAAAGGTAATTTAACACCTAATTCTCCAAGATTTTCATAAACTGATATACCTTCAGTTATAACACAAACTACTGCTGTACCTATTAAAAACAATTCCACGTCCGCAAAAAAATCTACTACAAATCCGAGAAGCAAGGCAATCAACCAAGAAATCTTTTTTAAATATCCATCTCTACTAATTGAAGAATTAATCTTTTTTGTTTTAAAAGCCTTTAAATATCCAGTAAGAACATCAGT
>CAKOXL010000045.1 GCA_934130105.1 uncultured Bacilli bacterium
GTAATACTTTCATCTTTTAAGATAACACTATTAGCCCACTTTTTATCTGAATAACTATACCAAGCTGTTGTAGTATCAGCTTTAGTTACTACTCCTGTATCTGATATTACTACTGGTATTAGATTATCAGATATAACTGGATCTGTCCCATTTAAAATAGCTTCTTTATAAGCTATTTTATCTTGCTCTAATACTTTACCTGTTGAATATACATTTACTGTTATCGTAAATGTTTTATTATTCATGTCCCCTTCTGAAAAGTCAGTATCATTATCTATCCACATTCTTAATCTAAAGTTCTTTTCATAGTTTGATGTATTTGCTGATACTTCTCCTTCATAGATAGTTTTTTCTACTACGCCATTTGGTACTTTAGTATTAGTTTGAGTTAGATTTGAATATTTATCTAATAGTATTTCTTCTTCAGTTCCATCTACTTCGGTTAAGTATAACTTTACTTTATCTTCATCTAAGGTAGAATCACTCTTTTTCCTTGCTGTTACTTCATATGAAATACTTGAATTCATCTCAATTGTTGAAGTTATCTTAAAGTCAAATACCTTTCCTTCACCTGTTTGAAGTTTACCCTCTTCATCACTTATTGGAAATGCATCAGTTAAGCTTATACCTTTTCCTATTCCACTTACTTCAGTATATAGAAAGTTTATCTTACCTGTTGTTACAACGTTATCAGTTACACCTGTTTTAGAATAAGTAAATAGTGAATAACTTACTCCTACTGTAATTAATATTAAACTTAATACTGCTACGAGTGTTAGGAATACTTGTTTTTTCTTATTATTTTTCATAAAACTTCTCCTTTTAGTATCTAAGTTAACTACTTAAACACCAGAAAATAGTCATATTAGCTTTAATAAATCTGTAGGATGATTATTTTTTAAAACTTATTATGACAATTTTTAGCTAACAACAAAAGCATTAGATAATCGCAAAATAAAAGACTATAAGATAATCTTAATATTCTCTAATTAGTTAACTTAAGGCCTTATTTTTACAATATAATTGTAACAAATTTAAATATTTAAGTCTATATAAATATTGTCTTTTCAATTGATTTACAATTTAAACAACTTTATATTAAATTATCTTTATTTTTAATGAAACAAAAAAATCTCCATCTTTACGACGGAGACAAAAAACTTAATCACAATTATTTTGATAAAATTTCACAAACTAAATTACTAATTTCTGTTGGATTTTCAATTGGAAGCCCTTCGATTAATCTAGCTTGAGCATATAAAACTTTAGTATATTTTTCTAATTCTTGCTTATCACTATTATATAGTTTTTCTAGTTTTTTACTAATTTCATGATTTTCATTAATTTCTAAAACAGTATTTGCCTTTACTTTATCATCAGTTGGCATAGCATTCATAACTTTCTCCATTTCAATAGAAACATTACCTTCTGATACTAAACATACTGGATGATTTTTTAATCTATGAGTAAAACGAACATCTGTGATATTATCCTTTAAAGTATCTTTCATTACTTTAAAAATATCTTTATATTCTTCATTTTTCTTTGTTAGTTCTTCTTTTTCTTCTTTCGTATCAAGATCTACTTCACCACTTGATGCATTGACAAAATTTTTACCATCATAATTATTCATAACTTGCATTACAAATTCATCAATGTAGTCTGTTAAATATAATACTTCATATCCCTTATCCTTTAACTGTTCCACCTGAGGTAACATATCAATTTTGTCTACTGTTTCGCCACATGCATAATAAATTTTATCTTGATTTTCTTTCATATTAGAAACATATTCTTTTAAAGTTACCATTTTCTTATCTTTAGAAGAAGTAAACATTAATAAATCAGCAAGTTCTTCCTTTTTCATACCATAGCTATTATAGATTCCAAACTTTAATTGCATACCAAAAGCCTTAAAGAACTTTTCATAATTATCTCTTTCTTCTTTTAACATAGTTTCTAGTTCTTTTTTAATTTTCTTTTCAATATTAGATGCAATTAAACCTAAATTTTTATCTTGTTGAAGCATTTCACGAGAAATATTTAGTGATAAATCGCTAGTATCTACAAGGCCCTTTACAAAGCTAAAATAATCAGGCAAAAGTTCCTTACATTTATCCATGATAAGAACACCATTTGCATATAACTGTAATCCTTTTTCATACTCTTTACTGTAAAAATCATAAGAAGCATGAGATGGGATATATAATAATGCTGTATAAGTACATTTTCCTTCTACATTAGAATGAATTACTTTAATACTATCTTCATAATCAAAAAATTTATCATGATAGAATTGTTGATAATCGCTATCTTTGATATCTTTCTTATCCTTCTTCCAAATAGGAATCATACTATTCAAAGTTTCCTCAGTAACTTCTTTTTCAACTTCATTGCTATCATCTTTTTTATGTTCATGAGTAATCATCATAGTAATAGGATAAGAAATATAATCAGAATATTTTTTAACAATTTGACGTAACTTATATTCTTCTAAGAATTCATCGTAATCACTGCCATCTTTTATAGTAAGTGTAATAGTAGTACCAATTGCATCTTTATTAGCATCTTTTATTTGATATCCATCTACACCAGTTGATTCCCATCTATAACTATCCTTACTATCATATTTACGTGATTCAACAACTACATCACTAGCAACCATAAATGAGGAATAAAAACCAACACCAAATTGACCAATTATATCAATATTTTTTTTATGTTCCATTTCTTCTTTAAATAAAGATGAACCACTCTTAGCAATAGTACCTAAGTTTTCTTCAAGTTCTTCCTTACTCATACCAATACCATTATCACTAATAGTAATAGTACGTTTTTCTTTATCTACTGCGAGTTTAATCTTTAAATCATTTTTATTAACTTTAATATTTTTATCCGTTAATGATAGATAATATAATTTATCAATAGCATCACTTGCATTTGATATAAGTTCTCTTAAAAAGATTTCTTTATTTGTATAAATTGAATTAATCATTAAATCAAGTAATTTTTTTGATTCTGCCTTAAACTGTTTTTTCAAAACAATCATCTCCTAACACTAGATATATTACATCTTGTTTTAGCAATTGTCAATAGTGAGTGCTAAAAAAAATAAATTTTAATTGCCGGACTTATAATATCTAGATTAAAACGTCATTTACTTATTTTGAAATAAATATATATTAATTTATAGTTCATACTCATAAATTTTGCAATTCTCATTTACATTTGAGGAATGACCGTCTTCAGGTATCCCATTAAAATACCAATATATTGTTCTTGATACTCCTCCATGAGTAACTAGTAAAGCATTATTATTTTGTAATTTTATTTCATCCAAAAACTTTTCGATTCTTTCATAAACACTTTTCATAGTTTCTAATTCTGGATACTTAATATCAGAATTATAATTCCAAAATATATCCCAATCCAATTCAGAAAAAGGAACATTTTCATATATTCCCATATTTCTTTCTTTTATTCTATCATCAATTATAACAGGAATATTTTTATCCAAATCAAACAACTTTAATGTATGTTTTGCTCGTTCTATAGGAGAACAATATATTATATCTATATCTAATTTTCTTATATTATTCCCAACAGTTTTAGCTTGATATATTCCATATTCATTTAATGGTTCTTCTTCTGTTGCAATAATTTCATTTTTGCCCATTTCAGTTTCACCATGTCTTATTACATACAATTTCATATTATCCTCCGCTTTTTACTACATATTTTATTTTATAGGTAATTAAATCCAATTGATAAAATTTTTTTGTGCTAATATGTAGTACTTAGTATTTTACTATTCATCGTACCAATTAACAATATCTTTTAATTCTTTTCTTGGTCTTTGTTTTGGTTTTTGGTTTGCATAACCAAGTGCTAAAGCGCAATTCAATTCCATATTTTCATAATCAAACATTTCAACTATATCATCTGAAACGTACACAATATCTCTAATCCATAAAGTCCCTAATTTTAATTCTGTTGCTCTTAAACACATATTTTCTACACAAGCTCCTATTGATAAATTGTCGCCTATAAGCCAATTGTCATTTTTTTCTCTAAATATTAAAATTAATATTGGTGCCTGTTTTATTACATTTGCAGTTGAATTAACACTACTAAAACAACCTAAATTTTTTCTTTCTAAAGTATCATCATTATTTATAGCATAATCAATCATCATGTTTACTATTTTATCTTTTATTTTACCTTTAGTAATCGCAAAATACCATGGTTGTCTATTTTTTGCAGATGGAGCAAGTCTTCCACAATTTAATATATCTTCCACTATCTCTTTTGGAACATCGTCACTTTTAAATAATCTAATACTTCTTCTATTTTCAATTGATTCTATTGTATCCATATTATATTTCACCCTATAGTTTATTGTAACAAATTTTTCTATATTTAGATAGTTTTATTATGACTTAGTAATAAATTACCACGTTTCCTCGAAGAATGTTAATACCTTTTCTGGTTTTAATATTTTATCAATTAATTTTTCTTTCCAAGCATAAAAAAATCAACTCATTTTCAGAGTCGATCAATATATTTAAATTTAACAAAAGTTAAAATAAACTACTAAGTGGTGCGGGTAACAGGAGTTGAACCTGCAAGCC
>CAKOXL010000046.1 GCA_934130105.1 uncultured Bacilli bacterium
ATTTCTATTAGAGTAAATCCCTTTTTATCTTTCACGTTATCACTCCTCTTAGTATCTAAGTTGTATACTTAGAACTATCAAGACTATTCATTATAGTCTTTTATTTTGCAGTTATTTAGTAATTTTAATATTAACTAAAAGTGTTAAAATAAATCTACTTTTAATTAATTATTTCCTTATATATTAATGCTGATTTAGGTATATTTTTATCTTTAAGTATACAACTTAAGGCCCTACTTTATAGTACAATTGTATCAAATATATAATTTGAACACAATATAACAAATTATCAGATTATTTATTAAATCTAATATGATTATACTTTTTTAATTATCATTTTTACTAATACTTTTATATTTTTTACCTATTGCTTCAGCAACTTTGATACCATCAATAGCAGCTGATGTAATACCACCAGCATATCCTGCTCCTTCACCACATGGATAAATATTAAATATATTTGATTCAAATTCATCGTTTCTGATTATTCTAACGGGTGATGAGGTTCTACTTTCAACACCAGCTAAGATTGTATCATCATCATCAAAGCCTTTAATCTTTTTACCAAAATATGTAAATGATTCTTTTAAAGATGCATTAATCTCGTCTGAAAAGATAGTATTTAAATCAGCAAAACAGTATTTTCCTTTGAAAATCGGTTCTATCTTACCAAAATGAGTAGAAATTTTATTATTTTTGAAATCAGTAAGTAGTTGAACTGGTATCATTCCTTTACCAATTTCATAGGCCTTTCTTTCTAATTGTTCCTGATATTTTACGCCATCTAATGGATTAGTTCCAAAATCTTTAGGGAAAACGGTTACAATAATGGCACTGTTAGCATTTTTACTATCACGGTTATGATAACTCATGCCATTAATAGCAAGATGATTTTCTACACTTGATGCGTTAACTACATAACCACCTGGGCACATACAGAATGAATATACCCCTCTACCAGTTGTTGCTTTATAAGTTAATTTATAGCTAGCATTTTCTAACATATTTTTATATTTAATGCCATACTGACTTAAATTAATAGCATCTTGACTATGTTCTACTCTTACCCCAACTGCAAATGGTTTAGCTTCCATGGAAAGTTTATGATCTAGTAACATTTTAAAAGTATCTCTACTACTATGACCAATTGCTAAAACTAAGCAATCACAATCTATTTTCTTAGTATTATTAACTACAATTCCAGTTAAAATATTATTTTCAATAATTAAATCAGTTAAACAAGTGTTATATAAAAAGCTTCCGCCCATATCAATTATTTTATTACGCATATTCTTCACAACTGTTACTAATTTATCCGTACCTATATGGGGTTTATAGCTATATAGAATTTCTTTTGGTGCACCACATTCTACAAATATTTCAAAAACTTTTTTTCCACGATAATTAGTATCGGTTACCAAAGTATTTAATTTGCCATCTGAAAAAGTACCAGCTCCACCTTCACCAAATTGAACATTAGATTCAGGATTTAACTTGCCGCTTTCCCAAAATTCATTTACCGTTTTAATTCTATTATCAACCATTTCACCACGTTCAATTACTATTGGATTATAGCCATTTAAGGCAAGTAAATAGGCACTAAATAAGCCTGCTGGACCACTTCCAACTATAATTGGTCTATGTTTTAACTCATTTATTCCTTCTTTAGGAAAAACATACTCTTCTTTTAAAGATTTCATAATATCATTATTACTATTTTTCATTAAAATAGCTTGCTCATTATCTACTTCAACATCCACTTCATAAACATAAAATATTTTTTCTTTATCTCTAGCATCAAGTGATTGTTTTATAATCGTAAAATTTTTTATTCGATCAGCATCTACTTTTAATTTTTTTGAAATGCCTTTTATTATATTTTTTCTATCATTAGAAGCTACATCAATTTTTATCTGTCTTACTCTTAACACATTAAACACTTCCTCCTGCAATATAACCACTAATAAACGCAAAAGCTAAATTAAAGCCACCACATTTACCATCAACATCTAATACTTCACCTACTAAGTATAAATTAGGTACTAAAGTTGATTCCATTGTTTTACAGTTTATTTCGTTAAGTGGTATGCCACCAGATGCTACTTGGCATCTATCAAAGGAATGATAAGAAGTTATCGTTAGTTCAAAACTTTCTATTGTTTTAGATAATAATAATTTTTTATCATCTGATAAATCATGCCAGTAATTATTCTCATCGACATTAGCCTTTTTTAATAAAACATACATTAACTTATAAGGAATAATACTTTCTAATAGTTCACCTATAGTATGATTAGGGATTTTTTCATTTCTTAATGTAAACCATTCATAGAATGTCATATTAATAGTTGGTAAAAAATTAATATTAATGGTAACTTTTTTGTTTTGCGATAAACTTTTAGTAACTATGCCACTAATATTAAAGATACATATTCCGCTAACACCATAACTAGTTAATTGAATTTCACCAAGTTCCTCACATATTTTTTTATTATCTATAAAAAGAGTAATATTACTATCACACCTTACGCCATCCCAATTTTTAAAATATGGCTCATTTCCTATTAATGGGGTTAAGGCTGGAGTTACCTTGTTTATCGTGTGTCCTAGAGATGATGCTAATAAATAACCAGAACCATCACTTCCTGTTTTAGGACAAGCTTTGGAACCTGTTGCTAAGATAACTTTATCGCAAATGATTTTACTGTCATTTGATTCAATAATAAATTCTTCCTTTTCTTTTTTTATACTTACTACGTTGAAGTTATTAATTATTTTAACTTTTTTTCTAGCTAATTCATTCAAAAATATAGTTCTTACACTATTTGCATTATTAGAATAAGGATAGTAATAACCATTTTTTATTTTGGGATATAGGCTAATATTCTCTAAAAAAGAAAGAACTTTTTCTTTATTTTCTTCACTAATTATATCACTCAAAGAATTTAAATTATCACTATTATAATTATTAATATCAATATTAGCATTCCAATAGTTACATTTTCCATTACCAGTTAATAATATTTTCTTCCCACATTTATCATTTGCTTCTAGCAAAATTACGTCATGTTTTTCTTTTGCTTTAATGGCAGCTATCATACCAGATGCTCCGCCACCAATAACTACTACTCTACTCACATTATCACCACTTTTTCTTACTACATTATACCAAAAGAAGAACATTTTTAAAATAAAAAAACTAAAGTCATAAAAAATACTTTAGTCCTTCTAATTAATATAATATTTTTATAAATCTTCAACCAAGGCTTTTGAAGCAACAGCATTATTTAGGTATTTAATAAATTCATCTATTGAAACTGTTGTTGTTGTTTCTCTACCATGTATACGATAACTGATTGTGTTATTATCTCTTTCGTTATTTCCTAAAATTAAGATTAACGGAACTTTCTTAGTTTGAATTTCGCGCATTTTATAACCAAGCTTTTCATTTCTATCATCTACTTCTACACGAATGTTATTATTTTTTAACATTTCTTTAATACTATTTGCATATTCCAAGTGATAATCATTATTTACTGGAATGATACTTACTTGAACTGGTGCTAGCCATAATGGTAATACACCCTTAGTTTCTTCTAATAAGAAGGCAATAAATCTATCAAGTGAACCTAATATCGCTCTATGGATTACAATTGGAGTTTCTTTTTCTCCTTTTTCATTAATATAAGTAAGTTCAAATTTTCTAGGAAGTAAGAAGTCTAATTGGATAGTTGATAGTGCTACTTCATTTCCTACTGCTGGTTTAATTAAAATATCTAGTTTTGGTCCATAGAAAGCAGCTTCTCCTATTGCTTCAAAATAGTCAACATTAATATCTGTTAATACTTTTCTAAGAGAGTTTTCCGCATTATTCCACATATCATCATCTTGGAAATATTTTTCTTTATCTTGTGGATCTCTTAATGATAATCTACATTTAAAGTCTTTAATACCAAAATCCTTATAAACATCCATAATTAAGTCAAGTACGCCTTTAAATTCTGATTCAATTTGTTCTTTAGTACAGAAAATATGAGAATCATTTTGCGTAAATGATCTAGCCCTTTCAATTCCTTTTACAGAACCTGCTGATTCATATCTAAAATCGTTCGCAATTTCGGCAATTCTTACTGGCATATCTTTATAAGAATGTAAGAAGTTTTTAAACATAACCATGTGATGTGGACAGTTCATTGGTCTTAAAACATAGGCTTCATTATC
>CAKOXL010000047.1 GCA_934130105.1 uncultured Bacilli bacterium
ATATTTAAAAATAAAAATTTAAAAATGTTATTAAAAACTGTTGATTTTTATTAGCAAGTTTCTATTTAATACCAATCTGAACGCACTTTCCCTATATATAAAAAAGCTAAAACTATATGGTCTTAAAAACAAAAAAAATAAGGCCAAGCCTTATTTATTTCTTCTTTCAGGAATTTTATATCCACCAACTTTATCTTTTAAGAAAGTTAATTTAGCTCTTCTAACTTTACCTTTCTTAATAACTGTAATTCCAGCAATTCTTGGAGAATGAACTGGGAAAATTCTTTCAACACCAATTCCAGATGACATTTTTCTAACTGTAAATGTCTCAGAAACTCCTCCACTCTTACGTGAAACTACAACACCTTCAAATGCTTGGATTCTTTCCTTATTACCCTCAACGATTCTAACGTCTACTTTAACAGTATCACCTGCACGAAATTCAGGTATATTAGGGTTTAATTGCTTAGCAGTAATTTTATCAACTACATTTGCCATACGATATCTCTCCTTTCTTGTTTTAACAGTAATCATATCAAATTGGTAACATCGGATTACTAACGTGTTATATTATAGCATATTATGTTATATTATGTAAACACATATTTTTAAATATTTATCTACTTTTTCTACCAATTTCATTTTCTCTTTCATAATTTTGCTGATAAGTTTGCTCTAAATAATAAAGTCTTACTTTTAATTCCTGTTCTAAAATATCAAGTTTTTTCTCCATCAAATTAAATTCTTCCTCAGTAAGGTACTTGCGATATTTATTAATAAGTTCAGTTCTTAGTTTACTAACTTCGTTAAGACCTTCATTATATGTAGTACCAGTATCATCATCAGTTTCAAAAATAATATTTAATAACTGCAAAAGTTTACGAAACTTAACATTCATCTTTTTCTTAGCTACCTTTTCTGCTAATGATGGATTAATAATTACTACTTTATTTACATTGATAGCATCTTCTATCTTAACACCTTTTTTAGGAGATAAATCATAACCATCCATTTTATCATATTCAAAATAAGTAATAGCACTAGTGTTTTTATCTTTTACTATAAAATACTTTTTATCAAGCATATAGCCACCTACTTTTCTAATAAATCGGGTCTTCTTTCTTTAGTTCTATTATAACGCGATTTTCTTCTAAATTCATCTATTTTTTGATGATTACCAGATAAAAGAACATCAGGTACTTCCATACCCCTAAAATTAGAAGGTTTAGTATAAGTTTCGTAATCTAATAAATTATCATTGAAACTATCTATTAAGTGACTATTTTCTTCAATTACCCCAGGCACTAATCTAATAATAGAATCAGCAACCACCATACTAGGATATTCACCGCCAGTTAAAATATAATCTCCTATTGATATTTCTAGATCAACAATTTTCTTAATTCTTTCATCAAACCCCTCATAATGACCGCATAATAAAATAATATGCTTTTCTTTTGCTAAATCATAAGCAACACTTTGCTTATAAATCTTTCCTTCCGGTGTTAGCATAATAACTTTAGCATCATTTGTTTTGATTTTTTCAATGCAATCATAAATAGGCTGACACATAAGTACCATCCCATTTCCACCACCGTATGGAGTATCATCTACTTTTTGATGAGGATCAAGTGAAAAATCACGAAAATTAATAATATTAATCTCTACCAATTTTTTTTCAATTGCTCTTTTAATAATAGATTCTTTAGTAAAATTTTCAAACATCTCTGGAAATAATGTTAAAATATCTATTCTCATTAAAACATCCCCTTAATAGGTGTAATCACAATTTTTCTATTAGTAAAATCAACTACTGAAATAAATTCTTTCTGATATGGTACATACACTTTATTTGAAAAAGAATCAATAACGATAAGTTTATTACCATTTAAATTTATAATATCAATAACTTTTCCCTTTACTAATCCATCAACAATTACATCTAATCCTATTAAATCACTATCTAAATACTCACCATTATCTAAATTTAAATCACTTTTTTTAATATAAACGTTAAGGCCTTTATACTTTAATACCTGATTAATATCTGTATAACCAATAATTGTAATCATTTCAAAGTTTTTATGATGTCTATAACTATTAATTATTTCTTTTTCTTTCTTCTTACCAATATATATATTCATTCCCTTTATGAAAACTTTATCTTTTTTTTCAAAATCAGAAAGAATCCTAACTTCACCCTTAATACCATGAGTATTAACAATTTTACCTATATAAATAAATTCATCCATCTTAATCACCTATTTAATTCATACAACAAAATACTAGTAGCAACAGCAACATTTAAGCTTTCAACATCACTATCAAGTTCAATATAGATATACTTATCACATAAATCAAGTATTGAAGAATCAACACCACGTCCCTCATTTCCCATAATTAAAGCAAATTTTTCTTTATCACGATCAAGTAAATTTCTAATATCTTCCCCATATTGCACTCTAGTTCCAAAAATAGGAATTTCCTCTTGCTTTAATTTAGGAATTAATTCATTCAAATTAGCATTAATAATATTCATATGAAAACCAATTCCCTGAGTTGAACGTATTACTTTATCATTATATAAATCAACACACCCACTACCTAAAACAACTGTATCAATTCCAAATGCTTTACTACTTCTGATAATAGTACCTAAATTACCAGGATCTTGGATTCTATCCAAAAGTAATAACTTGTTTCCTAAATTATTATCTTCCTTTTTTTTCTTACACAAACCAATAATATGAGTTGGTGTTTCTAGTTGTGTTAATTTATCAATAATTTCTTTAGTAACATACGTAATATCACAATTTAATAATGTCACCTCATCTTGCTCAATAAAAATTTCTTCCAAAAGATTACTCCTATAAGCCTCAATTACTAAATGTTCACCTTCTACTATAAATTCATTATATTGATCACGATATTTTTTTTCCTTTAATTTAATTAATTTTTTTATTTTATCATTATCTAAACTAGTAATTAACATAAAACACTCCTTAATTAATAATTTTTCATAATTTTTCTAACTTCTTTATAATTAGGATAATTACATCCAACAACATCCCAAAAACTGCTAGAATGATTCATTTCTATAAAATGAGAAAGTTCATGAACAATAACATAATCTAAGCATGAAATATCTTTTTTTATTAATTCTAAGTTTAATGTAACTCTTACTAACTTAGAATTGCATACACCCCAACGTGAAGTCATTTTTCTAATGGTTAAAGACGGATATGGTATTTTTCTATCAAAATTATTATACCAATAATCAAGTCTTTCCCTAAAAACTTTAGTTGCACAAGACTTTAGCCATTTATCTAAATCAAAAGAAACAGGAACAAATATCTTATTGCACCCTAATACCAAATCACTACTATTAGTTCTAACAATATCATATTTTTTTCCAAGATAATAAAAATCTTTTTTCAACTCTTGTTTATAATTCTGTTTTTCATACATTCTAGTAATAGAATCAATATTTTCATCAATCACTGCTTTTATTTTTTTATCAGTCATAAAAAAAGATGTCGTAACATATAACTTTAAATCTTCTTTAACTCTTAAATAAGTATTTTTATTGCCTTTTTTTCTAGTAATTATTACTTCAACTGGATAATTGTTTACATTAATAATCATATAACCACCACTTAATACTTCTATATTTTACCATATCAAAAATAAAATTTCTATATTTAGTATAAAACTTATTACGATGTACAAAATATAATTGAAAGGAGAATTATTATGAATTTAGACATTAGAAGTCATATTATTAATAACTTTAAAGGCGATGATATCAACGTTTTAAAAGACGCTATTGAAGAAAGTATCAAAAATAATGATGAAATTACTTTACCAGGTATGGGGGTATTTTTCGAACTTGTTTGGCAAAAATCAGACGATGATCTAAAAGATAAAATATTAAGCATTTTAGAAAGTTGTGTAAATAATAAATAAATTTTAAAGCTACACCTAAAAGTGTAGCTTTATTAAACAACAAAACCCTTGAATAAACAAGGGTTTTAATTTCTAATGGTGCCCTGTTAGGGATTCGAACCCCAGACCGATGCCTTAGAAGGGCATTGCTCTATCCAGCTGAGCTAACAGAG
>CAKOXL010000048.1 GCA_934130105.1 uncultured Bacilli bacterium
AGATTGAATATGTAATTACTCATTCTGAACCAGCTGTTAAAGGTAATACTTCAAGTGGTGCTATGAAAGATGCAACTTTAGAAAATGGTATGACAATTAAAGTACCTTTATTTATTGAAGAGGGAGAAACTATTTTAGTTACTACTAAAGACGGTAAATATGCATCTCGTGCATAAAAATTAAATAGGATATGTAATATGCATATCCTATTTTTTTTATCATATCATGTACTAAAAGGAGAAATGGATATGATAAATAAACAGAGTTTATGGTTTTTAACATTATTTAGTTTAATATTAGTACTTAGTGTATATTATATTACGATGCCTAATGAATTACTTCTTACTAATAATAGTAATTATTTAGATACAAAAACGACCAGTGGTACTAGTGATAATAATAATGATGCTAAGGTAAGTTTGGAAGAAAGTGAACTACTTGTTACAATGCGTGTTAATTTAGAAGATGAAAGAAGCGAAATGTTAGCAAACTTAAGAACAACTTTAACTAGTGATACAACAACTTCAACCGAAAAAAATAGTGCCTATGAACAAATTAAATATATATCTGGATTAAAGGCACAAGAGGAAGCGTTAGAAGAAAAAATAAAAAAAGCTTATGGTATCGAATGCTTTATCAAAATTGATAATAATGATGTTAAAGTTGTAGCTATTAAAGATAATCATGATGTAACTCTTGCCAATAATATCATGAAAACAATTCAAAGTGAGTTTAGTAATAAAGTATATGTAACAGTAAAATTTGAAAAATAGGTGTTTTTACTATCTCTTAACTATGTTATTACATAAAATACTATAGGTAATTATATGTAAAAAAGGTTAGGAGTGAAAATGTGAATGCCAAGATATTAACAAAAAGAGAACATCAAATCTTCTCTTTGCTTATTTTAAATAAAACAACTAAGGATATAGCTTTTGAACTAGGAATTAGTGAGAAAACAGTTAGAAATCATATTTCTAATGTAATCCAAAAGCTAGATGTTACAGGAAGAGCAGCAGCAGTTGTTGAGTTGTTAAAATTAAAGGAAATAGAATTATGAGAATAAATTAACTTTTATTCTTTTTTTCTTCTAAATAAAAATACTAAATCATATATTCTATTAGGTAGGGTGATTTAATGTTAAAAAGAAAAGCACTTAGAAAAATTATCATAACTACATTTTCTTTTCTAACAGTTTTTGTGATTTGTATTATACCAGAAAAGTTAAGTAGTAATAGTAATTACTTGAATCCTAATCTTGATATTGAGTATGTTACTAATATTGGAACCAATGAAATTTATTTATTAGGTCCAAATAAGTACTTAGTAAAAACTAATGTATTATTAAATGAAGATAATTTAAATACTAAGATAAGAGGAATTATTAATTATTTAACAGTTCAAAAGGAAAGTAAGATTCCAACTGGTTTATCCGGAATAATACCAAGTAATACTAAACTTAATAATATAGAGATAAATGATAAAACAGCTATTTTGGATTTTTCTAGTGAATTATTAAATGTGTCTTTAGAACTTGAAGAAAGAGTTATTGAAGCTATTGTTTATAGTTTAATTAATTTGGATGGAATAGAAAAGGTAACAATTAAAATTGATGGTAATGTTTTAAATATGCTTCCTAAGACGAAAAAGGTAATACCTGAAGTTTTAACGAGAGATTTTGGAATTAATAAAGTATTTGATATTGATAGATTGAATGAAGTAAAAAAAGTAACTTTATACTACATGGATAAAATTAATAATAATTCATATTATGTACCGGTAACTAAATACTTAAATGATGACAGAGAAAAAATAAATATTATTATTGATAGTCTAGCTAGTAATTATATTTATGAATCTAGTTTGATTTCTCTTTTAAATCAAAATACAGAATTAATTAATTATGAAATAGAAGATGAGATTATGACACTAAATTTTAATAATAATATTTTTACTAATGATAAATTGCTAGAAGAGGTCACATATACAATATCAAATTCAGTGTTTGATACGTATAACGTTAAAAGTGTAATATTTCAGGTAAATGGTGAAAATGTATTAACTACCAATAGTAAATAAGAATTAGTTTTATTTATTAATAAGATATTAGAATTTTTTCTAGTATCTTTTTTTTAGGGCTTCAATTATGACTTCATCTTAATATTCAACATATAGATAAAGTGGAGGTGATGATGATGCTTGATGCTATTCAATCAAATATTTTGGAAATACTTGTAACGCTTTTTACAGTTATTATTACTTATGTTGCAACAAGACTTAAGAAGAAATTTGAAGAATATATTAACACTGATGCTAAGCAAAAAATTGTGAAAATGGTTGTAAATGCAACTGAACAATTATATAAGAATTTGGATGGAGAACAAAAACTTATTAAAGCTAAGGAAAATATTATTGCCTTGATAAAGGAAAAGGGTTTAAGTATAACAGAACTTGAAATGGATATGATGATAGAAGAAGTAGTTAATAATTTTAATCAAATTTTAAAGAAAGATGGGAAGTGATATTAAGTGAAAGATTTTACATTTGGTATGAAGAATATGAGAATTACGCAAAGTTATTATGGAATGGTGTCACATAAACCTCATTGGTATAAAAGTAAAAATTATGCTGATTATCCTATTGATATAGCTGGTCTTGATGATAGTAGAGAAATTTATTATGCACCTGTTGATATGAAGGTTGTAGCTATTAAGGATGGAGTTACTACTAATACTATTTGGTTAGTGGCTACTGAAAAATGTAATACACCTAGTGGGGTTATGAAGCCGTTTATAATGCTTACTCATTGGAATGATTTTGATCCGTATGTTAGAAATTTAAAAGTTGGTTCTATTGTTAAAGCGGGTAATCCTATTTGTGAAGAGGGAATGGATGGAGCATATGCCAATCATTTACATATGGTTTGTGGTAACACTGATAAGGGTTGTGGAAATAATGTTATACTTAATAGTAATAGTAAATGGGTATCTACTGGATATTGTATGAAGCCTGAAGAGGTTATGTTTATAGATAAAGAATTTACGAAAATTTTAGATACTAAAGGCTTATCATTTAAAGATAAACCACAAGAAGACATAAGAGATAATTCATTCTTAGGCTCTAAAGGGTATATTGGATTTGGTGATAGTGGAGATAATGTAGGAAAAATTACTTCATTCATGAGAAAAACATTTCCAGCTTATACATCTAGTAAGGCACTTGGCAACTATTATGGTAAATATATAAAGGCAAGTATTATGGAGTTTCAAAAACGAACTGGATTAACAGCTGATGGTAATATTGGACCAATTACTTTAGCTAAATTAAAAGAATATGGTTTTTCTGAGTAGTCATTTGTTTAGAAAGTTATACCTTATCAAATAGTTTTGATATAAGCTTCGTTTTTTATAAAACGGGGCTTTCTTTATTTAGATTGCTTGCTACTTTATTCTTTAATTTTCTTTAGAAAAAACAAAAAGGGTATTGACAATATGTACGATTGCATTATATAATTTAAATGTTCAATTGAGCAAGCTGCTCTGTTAGCTCAGCTGGATAGAGCAATGCCCTTCTAAGGCATCGGTCTGGGGTTCGAATCCCTAACAGGGCACCA
>CAKOXL010000049.1 GCA_934130105.1 uncultured Bacilli bacterium
GTTATTGTGTTTCTCAAATTTATTATAACAAAGGTTTTTCTTTTTTTATGTCTGCCCCAAATAATTTTACACTATCTTATTAAAAAAACAATTGACAAATTGCTACAAATGCGATACAATTAATAAGCATTTTAGAAGTACTAAATTAAATTAGTGCTTCTTTTTTTTGAAAGTGAGGATAAAAAATGAAACCAAGTTTATATGGAAAATATGCAGGTATCTTAAAATATGATGCTGAATATATCAAAAATTGTTCTGAAATGGAACTTTTCATTCAAGTAAATGCTTATTATGAACCAGTACACAGATATAATGAATTATTAGCCTTAGTACCAAATTATATAAAAATGAAAGAATTTTATGAAAAACATGATGATAATAAAGCTGCTGAATATTTTGAAGATTTAAAAACTAAATTAGCTAATAAAATCAATAAGGTCGTTGAATTAACTTCTAAAAGAACTGATGAAGTAGAATATGCTATGGATTTTTGTATTTTACAAACCGCTAAATTTGGTACCAATGTATCATATAACCCTAATGGTAGAGTTATATTAACAGAAGAATTTAAAGCATGGTATGAAAACTGGAAATTATATGTTGAAAGTATGGATAATAATGTATTAGAAGCATACAGAAGATATCGTTACCAAGGAAAAAGTTTAGAAAACTTTAAAACATTTGCTGAACAAATCACAAGTACTGGTGCAAGTATTGATGAAGATAATTATAAAATGCAAAAACAAAAAAGTATTAAGCAAGAAATTGCCTAATACTTTTTTAATTGAAACCACTTTTGATTAACTATTTCATAGCCCTTTGCAGCTAATCTTTCAGGAAGATAAGTTAAAATTGAGGTTTCATAACCTTTATACTTATCACCAAGCAATTCGTAATATAATTGTAAAAGAGTTTTATCCCCAGCCGTATTTTTAGCATTTATACGAATTAGTTTATCACTAATATCATTTGCTACTTTCATCATTTGTTCATCAGTCATAATCTTTCTCCTTACTACTTTATTATAATGGTTATATAACCAATAGTCAATAAACCAAATTAATTGGTAAAATTTACCATAGGAAGTGTTGACATGGTAAAAATAGAAGTAGATGGTGGATATTATTTATTCAAACTTAATGATATACTGAAACAAAGAGAAATAAGCAAAAATACATTAATGAGGGAAACAAATACTGATTTTAAAGTAATTCAAAGAATAATAACTGGTGAATTAACCCGTTTAGATATCATCGTAATAGCAAGAATATGCAATTTTCTAAACTGCAAGATTTCAGATATTATTGAATATTACCCAACTTTAATAAAAGAAATAGAAGAAGTAAAATGATACTTCTTTTTTATTTAGAACCAATTAAAAAAATTATTAGTCATCCTAACAATTTTTTCATAATCAAGTCTAAAATAATTTTAAAATGAATTTATTAAAACTTTATAACTAATAGTAATTAAGTCTATATATCAGTTTATTGAATTAAAAGAATAAATCACTTTTTCGTTAACATCTAATAATAGTATAAGATAAGATCTATTATTATTCTTGCTCTTGAATAAATAATAATTTTCCTTTGATAAATTTAATATATTATCAAGATCAAGATTATTAGTAAAAGAACTTTTACCATCATCACTTAAATTTTCATAAAAATTTTGAATCTTCTCATTAATGTTATCAATGTTTTTTGTATTAATAACTTGAAAATTATTTTTTCTTATTATTTTCTCTATAGAATTAAAATCGTCAACAGTCAATATAGTTATTGTGTCACCATCTCCAAAAAAAGTATCATAAATAATTTTTTCATCTTTTATATTAGGCAAATAAACATGCCAATTTATAAAAGTATCAACTTGGACATTCTTTATTTGGGAAAAACAAAATACCAAGAAAATGATGAGCCAAAACATAATTATTATTACAATTTGTTTTTTCATAATAAATCCTTATTCCTCTTTGAAATCTACACTTATACTTCCTATTCCACCTTCAATTTTAACTTCATTCTCTCCATCGCCATATGCATAGTTATCTTCAACATTTTTTCCATCTATTTTAATAGTTCCTATTCCCTTATCTGCTTTAATTTTGTAATCTTCTTTATTGCCTTGTATATTTAATTCTAAACTTCCAATTCCTGCATTTATTTTACTGTTTCCTATAATAGACGACGTTAGTTTGAACTTTCCTACGCCTATATCTAAATTGAGGTTATTTATCTTTCCAGAATAAATATCTACCTTTCCTGCCCCACTTTCAATTTTACAATTATCAACTACATTCAATTTTTCAATCGTTGTTTCTCCTGTTCCTAATTCTAAAGATAGTTTTTTGGTATTTATGTTTTCTATTTGTATTTTTCCGGCTCCTGCATTTATTTTAACTTTTTCAAACTCTAAACCATCAGGAATGTATACTATTAAGTCCCCTTTATTATTTTTAAAAAACCAATTATGTGTTTTTTCTTTTATTTGTAAATTTAAGTCATTTTGTTGGTAATTAATATTTTCATTATTTGTTTCTATCTTTAAAGACTCTCCACTTTTAATAATTAAATTGGTAAAAGCAACATCTATATCTAGTGAATTAATATTACTTTCTTCAAAACTTACAGCACTCATCTCATTTTTTATAGTTTCACTATGCTTTTGTAATCCTAATACACCAGTAAAGAAGTATAGTCCTCCTAATATTCCAGATATAATGGAAAATATCAAAAAAGCAGCCAAAGCAAGTGCAAAATATTTTATTATTTTTTGTAACATTGTCATTTTATTTCAACCCCACCGAATATTGCTGTACCATTTATATAAATTGTATAACTATCATTATCAGTCTCTGTGTGTGCTTTATTATCAACCCCACCAAATATAGGTACTGATTTAACTTTAACCTTAACATTTGATGGCACATAAATTTCAATTCCCCCAAATGTACTATTTGCATTTATTACTACATCTGACTCTATAATTGCCTTTCTTAGATCACACTTAACACCACCAAATACTGCTGTTAAATCTGCTCCTGTAAATTTTTCACCGCCAAAATTAATATTCTGACCTGAAAATATTGCACAGTATGAATTTTCTCCATCCCTTTTGGTACTATAAAAGTGTAATAATTAATTACAGAAATGTGATTGATTATTACACTTCTTTTTATTATGATTGAAG
>CAKOXL010000050.1 GCA_934130105.1 uncultured Bacilli bacterium
ATTATTATTTAAAAAATCATTAATACTACTATATTTATCTTTTAAAATAGAATTAGCATACAAATACAAATAATTTTCAATAATATGATCACCATTAGAAATTTGCGTTTTACCATAAGGAGTAATCAAACATTTTAAAGAAGGACAACTAGAAAATGTTTTTTCGCCAATACTAGCAACACCTTCTGGAATAGTTATTGATTTTAAAAAATCACAATCACAAAATGCCAGTTCACCTATAGTAGTAACACTTGTGGGAATTATTACCGTTTCTAAAAAAAGACAATCATAAAATGCATATTTACCTATACTAGTAACACCTTCTGGAATAGTTATTGATTTTAAAAAATCACAATCACAAAATGCCGTCTCACCTATACTAATGGTACCATCTGGTATTATAACTGTACCATTTACTATATCTTCATTATTAGCTTTTTCTAAGATATTATTAACTATTTTCATCATTTACACCTATAATTCTATATCACACTAAATATACCTTCTTATTCGCAAACATATTCATTTACTTGTTCAAGTCCTTCTTTATCAGTAGCAGTAATACTTAATAATTCGTGATTAGTAAATATAGATTCAATATCTTCTTTTTTACTACTACCAATAGATGCAAAAGTAAATTCATAAAACTTTTCTTCTTCTATCGTTTGATTTAAATTTTTATCAACTTTAACGGTAAATACTTCTTCATCTTGAAACGCATGAAGTGTTAAATAAACATATTTACTATCATTACTTTCAGTAACATCACGCACTAAATATGTTTTAGTAAAAGTACAGATGTATGCTTTATCTTGACAAAATCCTTCTTTTTTAACCATATTACTTGGTCCAAAATAATAATCACGATTACCATCAGTAGTATGACATTGAATTAAAGATAAATCTTGATTACTAATTTTTACACTTCCACCATCTTCATAACTTTCCTTATTACTATTTCCAATTAAATTAATTACTTCATCTATCGTAATTTGTTTTGCTTCAAGTGCCTTATCAAGCTCTAAGGCATGATCTTTATAGTCAACAATAATTTTACGTAGACCATATAAATAATAATTATGGTGATTTTTATCAGTATAATATAAAGATAATTTGTTGTTTTCCTTTTCAGCTATCAACTTTATTTGATTGCTATCATCTTGATTTTTAAACTTATCGTAAATAAACATACAAGTAAAGCTTAAAATAATTAACACTAAAATACTACCAACTATCTGTTTTTTTGGCATAATATCACCTACTTCACCTTAATTTTACCACAGAAAAACATAAATACATAGTTATGCTGCTATTTCTTTTTTTAATTTCTGTAAAATTTTACTTTCAGATCTTGATATGCTTACTTGATTAGTGCCAAGCATCTTAGAAACCTCGCTTTGAGTCATATCCCGATAATAACGTAAATCGATAATATTTTTCTCATCATCTGTCAAATTCTCAAGTGCACATCTTAATGTTAAGACATCATCATCATATCCTGATTCATAATAAGGAACTGTATCATATAAATTTACACCCTTACCATCATCATCCTGATTAATAATATAATCGCTACTTAGTACTAAATCTTTTGTAGCAAGTGCCTCCACAACCTTATTTTCATCTTCTTCAAGGAAAAAAGAAATCTCAGATATACTTGGTTCTCTTTCTAATTTTTGTCTTAAAATATCACAACAAGCATCTATCTTTTTTCGTAATGATAAAAGTTCTTTACTAACACGAATATTTTTATCAATATTTAAATATTCTAAAATACTTCCTCTAATCCATTCTGTTGCATAGGTTGAAAACTTTGTGTTAGGATTAGGAACATATTTTTCTACTGCTCTCATAAGACCAATCATACCAACTTGTTTTAAATCTTCAAAATCAGAAAAATAACTATATTTACTAGCAATTTTACAAACTAACTTTTCATATTCCATAATATGTTCCATAATATCTCTCCTTATATATTAATTAATCTAAATGCACCAAGTTCATTATTAGTATGTTCAATTTGTTCAAAAATACTTTTTACTTCTAAATTTTCTGAAAATTGATTATTGTATCCACAAATAACCAATTTACCATCATGAAGAACCGCATCAAAATATCTATCAATAATTGATTGCAATCCCCTTTCATCAATAGAAGTTAAATTTTCTAAATTAAGAACAAAGTACTTAAGCTCCTTTTCATTAATCATATTATCTAGACAATCACTTAATTTACTACAAGTACTTTTGTCTAAAATTCCATTAAGCCTAACAAAAAGCATTCCCCTAGAAAATTCCAAATTAATATCAAGCATATTTCACCTCTTATTTTTCTGTATATTTAATATAGCTCTTTTGAATGATTTTTTATACACATTCGACAAAGGATTACAAAACATCCTAACATATTATTTAGAACAAAAGAATAAAAATTAAAATTTTTATTCGCCTTGGTCGTTACCTTCCAAATTTCCTACTTCATAGATAGTTTTCCTCTATTCTCCATAGGCTTAAATTCCGATAGTCGCTACCGTACTCATTATTTTTATTTATCTATACTTCATCTTAG